>JAIBJH010000193.1 GCA_020029455.1 Hyphomicrobiales bacterium | reverse complement strand
GGAAGCGGCGGAGGTTGATGGACTGGGGCCACTACAGACACTGGTGCGCATCGTGCTGCCACTATCCCTTCCTGGCCTTGGGACCACGACCTTGTTCGGTTTCCTCGTGGCCTGGAATGAGTTCGTGATTGCTTTGACGCTGACCCGCACGCCCAATGGCCAGACCATGCCTGTGGGCATTTCCACTTTGATCACGCAGTTTCAGGTTTTGTGGGGCGAGATGATGGCTGTTGCCGTCATTTACCTGCTTCCGGTCCTCGCCGTGACAGTTGTTACGCAGCGAGGACTGTTGCAGGGATTGATGGCCGGAGCCACCAAAGGCTGAGCATCTATTTGATGCCAAAGATTTTTGCCTTTCCATCCGCATCAAAGCCGATCATCTTTGCAGCATCGAAGGCGAGGCCTATTTCAGCGCCGGCGCTTGCCTCGCTTTCGGGCCCGGTCAATGCCGTGACCGTTCCGGCTGGCGTTTCAACATGGATGGCAGTGGCATTTCCCAGCCGCTCGACGAGTTGAATTGTCCCGGCGAGGTTCTTTGTGCCCTTGCGCTGCTCTACAAGCCTTACATGTTCGGGCCTGATTCCGACTTCCGTCACGCCCCGAGGCGCAGAGCCGAGGATAGAACCTGGCAGGAAATTCATGGCGGGAGAGCCGATGAAGGAGGCAACGAAGCGGTCAGCAGGCTTGTTGTAGAGATCAACGGGTGATCCGATCTGAGCGATGTGACCGTGATTGAGCACGACAATCTTGCTGGCAAGCGTCATGGCTTCCGTTTGATCGTGGGTGACATAAATCATAGTGGCGCCGAGCTTGCGGTGAAGCTTGGCAAGTTCAAGTCTCATCTGAACGCGGAGCAGGGCATCCAGATTTGACAGCGGTTCATCAAACAGGAACACCGATGGATCGCGCACCAGCGCCCGCCCGATTGCCACGCGTTGTCTCTGTCCGCCGGAAAGTTGCGACGGCCTGCGATCAAGCAATTCCTCAAGGCGCAACATGCGCGCCGCTTCTTGCGTTTTCGCCCGGATTTCATCCTTCGGGCGCTTTGCTACCTCGAGGCTGAAGCCGATATTCTGCTTCACCGTCATGTGCGGATAGAGCGCGTAGGACTGGAACACCATGGCGATGCCACGCTCTGCCGGGTCTTCGTCGCTGACGTCCCGGCCGCCGATCAATATTTGGCCGCCGGTCAAATCCTCGAGGCCCGCAATCAAGCGCAAAAGCGTTGACTTGCCGCAGCCCGAAGGACCGAGCAACGCAACAAAATGACCGTCCTCGACGCTGAACGAAACTCCGTGAATGACATCCACGTTGCCAAAAGATTTGCAGACGTCCTGTAGTTCAACTTGCGCCATTCGACTATTCCTCGGGGATCCAGACTGTCATGGGGCCTTTTTCCCGGTTAGACCAAAGGTAGTAGGGAATGGCTGTGATTTTGCTCTGCAGGACTTTGGGCGGCTTGCTGCGGTAGAGAACATTGCCCCAATCATCTGTCGAGATGCGCCCGCCGTAGGTTGTGATCGTCGAAACACCGGAGAAAAGGTCTTTGCGATGCGCAACGGTGAGTTTCGAGTCCCTGTACAAGCGATAATCGCTGATCGGCATGGTGGGATTGTCAATCTGCTCGATGCAATAGACCAGAGGCCCGCGCTTGAGCGCAGCGCGGCCGACATCCGCCTTTACAGCTGGATGCGCGTAGGTTCTTTCCGCTGGCATGGGCAATGACAGGTTGACCACATCCCCATTTGACCAGGTTCGGGCGAGTTTGATGTAGCCATGCGTCAAGGGCTTGCGGCCACCCACCGGCTTGCCATTGATCTTGACGCGGGCACCGTTTGCCCAATCGGGTATGCGCAGCATGAGGTCAAACTTAATGGGAGTCTCGGTCTTGAGCCGGACCTTGATTTCGCCGGACCAGGGGTAGTTGCTCTCTTCAATAACCTGCAGCGGCTTGCCCTTGAGAGTGGTGTCAAGTGTTGCCCCACCATAGAGGTGCAGGGCGATCCCTGTGTCTGATTGAGAGAACAGATAACTACCGATGCTGGCCACAAGCCGCGAGACATTCATGGTGCAGCACGGGCAATGATGCCAGGCCCAGCGATGGTGGTGGCCGTCGCTCTCCAAGGGGTTTTCGTAGAAATAGTGGCAGCCATCACGAGAAAGGCCTGCCAGCGTGCCGTTGAATAGGCTGCGCTCCAGAACATCGGCGTAGGTGTTGTCGAGATCAAAATGGAGCATGCGCTGTGCCCAGAAGATCAGGGCGACAGAGGCGCAAGTCTCGGCATAGGCTGTGTCATTGGGAAGATCGTAGTCCGCGGTGAAGCCCTCATTCCTTGCGGAAGGGCCAAGGCCAGCGGTCAGATACATCTTCGTGGCGATGACATCCTTCCAGAGAGTCTCGCAGGTCTTGCGCAAGCCGTTGTCGTTCAACAACACGGCAAGGTCGGCCATGGCCGTATACATGTACATGGCACGCACGGCGTGGCCCACGACCTTTGTCTGCTCGCGCACCGGCTTGTGCGATTGGTTGTATTCGTAGGTCTTGGCCCAGAAATCTTTCGGATCCTCGCTGCGAGCGCGCGCCTCTTCGTCAAAGTAGTGAGGTTGCGCGCCGCGTTGATTGATGAAGTAGGCGGCAAGATCGAGGTGCTTGCGGTCACCTAGCAAGCGGTACAGCTTGATGAGCGCGATCTCGATCTCCTGGTGCCCGCAATAGCCGCGCTTCTGCCCCGGTTCCGGCCCGAAGACGCCCGCAATATGATCGATGTAGCGCAACATGCAATCGAGGCACTTGCGTTTGCCGGTTGCCTGGAAATAGGCGATGGCGCCCTCCAGCATGTGGCCCGCGCAATAGAGCTCGTGGTTGTCGCGCAAATTGGTCCAGCGGTTTTGCGGCTCGCGGCCCAGATACCAGAAGTTCATATAGCCGTCGGGCGCTTGACCGCGCGCCATCAGGTCCACAATCCGGTCAACCTTGTCTTCGATTGTCTTGTCGCGGCGGTGACTCAAGGCATTGCCGGCCACCTCGATCCACTTGCCGATGTCGGAATCCCAGAAGATTTGTGTCGTAAAGTCGTGATGATTGTGCGGAATGCGCAACGGCGGTGCGGGCTGCTTGAGCTCCAGCGATTCCACTATGCCATTCTTGACCAGCTGTTCGTACTGGCTTGGCACGGTTTTCGTGAGAACTGTCTCGAGCCGCTCCTTCCAGAATTCCCCGGTGATCTCGACTTGTGTGAACGGAACAGGTGCAAAGCCTTTCAAGATCGCATCTCCCTTAATGTTTTACTGGGCCAGAGGAGTGACGGATGACAAGCGAGCAAGGCAACCGCCTGACGCCGGAGAGTTTTCCGCCGGACATCAGCTGCAAGAGTGCGCGGCCCGCTTCGCGGCCAAGCTCCATCAGATTCATGTCGATGCTGGTGAGGCGGGGCCGGCAGGCCTCGGCCATCACCTCCCAGTTGTCATAACCGACGACGGCAATGTCGTGGGGGACGGAGACTCCTGCTTCCCGCATGCAGTCGATTGCACCCCTGGCAATCTGGTCGTTGCCACAAAAGATGGCATCCGGCGGCTCAGCGAGGTCCAGCAATTTTTGCGCGGCCTCGCGCCCCCAGGTTTCAGACCAGGCGCCCGAGAGATATAGTTCCGGCGGCTGGGGCATTCTGGCCTGCTGCAGGGCACGCACGTAGCCCCTATGGCGAAGCCTCACAGCTTCGAAGCCTTCGGGGCCTGTGATGTGCGCGATGCGCCGCCGGCCAAGGCTTAGCAGATGTTCAGTTGCGAGGACCGCTCCACCCTCGTCGTCAGGCAGCAGCGACAGAGCATTGTTGTTCTCGCTTTGCGAGAACACGTATATCACGGGAATGTCACGGCCGATGAGTTCGATGCCGGGGCGCCTGTCAGCGCGGCGCGCGGTAACAACTATGCCGTCCACGCGCTTGGCAAGAAGCTGCGATATGTGCTGCTTTTCACGTTCGGGATCGTCCGTGGCATTGCACATAAAAATTCCGATACCCTCATTGGCAAGCACCTCTTCCATCGCCTCCACGATGGGGAAGGAGAAGCGCCCGAACCTGTCGGTTGAAAGAATGCCAATGGTGCGGCTGCGGTTTTGATGAAGGCTTTGAGCGAGGCTGTTGGGGCGAAACCCAAGCGTGTTTGCAGCCTCCCTGACTTTGTCCCGCGTTTCCGGGCGCATCCTGCCGCCACCGCTCAGCGCCTTGGATACGGTGGAAATGCTGACGCCCGCAAGAGCTGCAACATCGCGGATGGTATTGCTGTGGCGGCGGTGCCGGGGCATCTTCATTTCACCGCTCCACTTAACAGTCCGGAGACGTAGTATTTCTGCAGCAACACATAGAACAGGATGCAGGGCAGGACCGAAATGGTGATACCGGCCTGCAACATTCCCCAATCCGTTCCGCCCAGTATGGTCTGCTGCCTCGCCGCCGCCAGTATCACAGGCAAGGTGAATGATGTGTCCCTGCTCAGCAGCACAAGCGCGCCAAGGAATTCGTTCCACGAGGTAATGAAGGCGAACAATGCAACTGTGATGATGGCCGGAACGATTGCTGGAAGGAACACGCGCCGAAGGATCTGGAAACTGTTGCAGCCATCGACAATGCCCGCTTCCTCGAGTTCCTTGGGAACTGTCTCGAAGGCGTTGCGCATCACATAGAGGCTGAACGGGAGTTGTATGCTTGTGTGCAGGATAGCTAGGCCGAGCAGCGAATTGTGCAGATTGATTTTCACGAACATGAAGAACAGGGGCGTGAGCAAAGCCTGGTATGGTATGATGAGTGCCAGCAGCAACAGCACAAATATCGGTTCCTTGAAGGGAACCGGATAACGGGCAAGCCCGTAGCCAGCGGGAATTGTAAGGCCGAGGCAGAGCACAATAGTGATCAGAGCCGTGCCCAGACTGTTTCCTGCATAAGTTGCGAGCCCCGACTGATAGTTCCACAATCTTTCATAGCTCTCGAAGCTGAAACTGTGGGGCAGATAGGTGGGGGGCAGGGTAGCGGCTTCCAGTTTACTCTTGATCGAGGCCAGCACCGATACCAGCAATGGCGCTGCAAAGACCACGATGAGTGCGACACTTATCGCTCCGGCGAGATAGCCCTTCCTGCTCTTGCGTGTCATGCCAGCCTCTTGTTGAGGTAGAGCTGGAGGAGCGTGAACAGCAGAACGACGACCGAGAGGATGAGCGAAAGTGCCGCGCCATAGCCGAGCTTCAGGTATGGAAAGGAGTTCAGATAAATGAAGAAGACCGAGGTGGCGGTGAGATTGCCCGGCTGGCCCGCCGTCATGATGTAGAACT
>JAIBJH010000031.1 GCA_020029455.1 Hyphomicrobiales bacterium | reverse complement strand
GCCGTCTGGAACAATTTTTTTGGAATAGGCATGCGTAGGAACTTCTCCCATGAGATTCGACGTTCAATATTTCTGGGTGGCAATAAATGGGTAGGCTCGGATTCACCTTGCCCGCCATGCGATCCAGAGATATTCAATCTAAAGTTACAACGCAACAAGATCAGTGCAAAATTTTGGGGTGCCCATCGGCATGTGGACAATGGCATTCTTAGCTCTGCTTCTTGCCCTAAGCGTTGGTTTCACCGCCATCAAACTCCACGACTTCTTCGAGGGCGAGACGCTTGTTGCGGACCTTCTTGACGAGTTCCGCCTGAGCCGGGCCGAGCTTGCGGCGCTCGACAGGTTCTGGGCGGAAAATCCCAACCGATCGGATTGCGTCGTGACGCTGACCACCATCCCCAGCCGCCTGCCGCACATCGCCACAACGCTGAAAAGCCTGATGCGGCAATCGCGGGCGCCAGCGCGGATTGTGCTCAATCTACCGCACCACAGCAAGCGCGAGAATGCGGCCTACGCCGTGCCGGATTTCCTGCAGGGGTTGAAGTCGGTTGTAGTGCATCGCTGCGAGGACATGGGCCCCGCCACCAAGGCCATTCCCACTCTGCTGCGCGAGGCCCCCACGCAGAAGATCATTGTGGTGGATGATGATCGCATTTATCCGCACAATCTGGTCGCCGATCTGGAAGATGCCGCGGACCGCGAAAATCTTTGCGCCTTCGGCATGAGTGGATGGGTGGTGCCGGCCGATCTCACCGACCGGCCGACGACTGTCTGGGCCAATCTCAAAATGCTGCCGCCCGCCCCGGTGCGGGCGCGGCGCTTACGCGCGCCGCTGGCGATGGATATTCTGCAGGGATTGTCGGGCTATCTTGTCCGGCCTGCGTTTTTCGATCTCGCCCGGCTCACCGACTATGCGGGCGCGCCGGAAGCGAGCTTCTATGTGGATGATGTGTGGATCAGCGGGCACTGCAATGCGAAGCGCTTTGTCATTCCGTCCAGGCGATACAACTATCAGCCAAAGTTCAGAGGCGCATTCTACAAGCGCACAAGTCTCGGCCTGATCAACAGAGGCCCCGGGGGGGCCGGCGGCAATGCGCTTCGCCACAACACAACAGTGCTGCGCCATCTCGCCGACAGGTGGCGCAAAGAGAACGCCTGAGTCTCAAGGACAAGTTGCACAGGCGCAAGTTGTAAAGCATATTGCGTGTGGGAGGGGGCAGCGTGGCGTTGGGGATCTTCGACAGGTATGTGCTCTGGCGCGTTGTCGGCGTGATGCTGGCAACGATCGTCATGGGTATTCTCTTGCTCTGCATGGCCCGCATGCTGGTGTTCATGCAGTCGGGCGCGCAATTCGCCCAGGAGTTCGCCCAGCTCGCAACGCTGACGGCGCTTTTCATTCCGCACTATCTGGGCTTCATGCTGCCCTTCGCCCTGTTCTGGGGCAGCTATGTTGTGGTGCGAAGGCTCTCGCTCAATTCCGAGCTTCAGCCGCTCTTCGCCAGCGGCATGAGCTTCACACGGTTCAACAAGCCGCTGCTTTTCCTCGGCGTTATTGTGAGCCTCATCAACCTCGGCATGCTGGGCTGGTTTGAGCCGCTGGCGCGATACAGCTACCGGGAGATCAGGTTTCATCTTGAGAGCATCCCACCATACTTTGCCGTGCGCGAGGGTGTGTTCATGAATGTCGGCCGCCAGACGATCCTTGTGGAAAGCATTGACGCCGATACCAGGACCTTCAGCAAGGTGTTCCTGTTCGAGCAGGGCGAGGACGGCGGATCGACGCAGATCACGGCGGAGAGAGGCGAAGCTGTCACTCGCGGGAAGTACATCACGCTGGTGCTGCGCGATGGAATCCGCTCGGTCTTCGAGCCTGGCGCTGCCCCCTACTCCGGCCGGCAGGACTCTCCGGATCTCTATAAGTTCGAGTTGCTGGCGCTTCCTCTGACTTCGCAGACAATCGAGTTCCGTGACATCGGAGAAGATGAACAGGAGCTTTCGCTTGTCGATCTCTACCAGAGAGCCAGTTCCCCTCCTCCCGGCACGCTGGAATCGGAGATGGCATCCGAACTGAATAGAAAGCTTGTGATCATCCTCTCCAGCCTGTTCCTGCCTTTGCTCGCCACGCTGTGCGCCCAGGCGAACACGCGTGGGCGGAATGTGGTTCAGGGGGTTTTCAGTATTGGCTTCATGATCCTCTACCAACAGCTCATCCAGTTCGGCGGTCTTTTGACTGACAAGTCCGGCCTTTCACCACTTGTGACGATGTGGCCGCTGTTCGGCCTGATGGTTGTTGGAACGCTGCTCCTAGTTTACCTTCAGGACAGGCGGGCCGGACGGCCGAGCGAGCGCGTTGCGGCAACTTGGTTCAATTTCCGGCAGGAGTTCCGTGCTTGGTATTCACCAAAGCCAAGGCGGCGCGCGCCAAAGCGCGTGAGTCAACGCAGGCCGATATCAAGGTAGCTGTTTCTACCGATCACCCAGAGCAAGCAGCCCCGGCCAGACAACATTGCGGGCTGTCACCAGCATCTCTTCATTGTCTATTTCCGACCAGAGCAGGTTATACACGAAGGCATTCTTCATCGGATGCTCCGGAAGAAGCTCAATCAAAAGCGACTCATAGGGAACCATCGGCTCCCGGCGCAATTTACCATGTGCGCGGGCCAGCATTGCTCCCTGCAGCGGCACCCCAAGTTTGAGAATACCGACATGCTCGCCAGTGGGCCCCTCCAGCTTGTCGGCAATCGACTTGGAAAAGTAGTGGATGTTTTGCGAGCCATCGGCCCAGGCATAGAACTCATCGCCTGAGCCAGTCGGGCTCGATATCAGCGCCGCATTCTCTGCTGATTCCTTCAGCAGCGCATCCAGTCCGCGGCTTTCGTAGAGAATGTCGGAGTCGAGTAGCAAAAAAGGCTTTGCGGCCACGTTCAGCGCGCAGCAGAGGCTTTCGAGCGATCCCATCGCGCTGTAATTCGGGTTGTAGAGGCAGCGAACCCCCTGGCGGGTGGCCGCGAAGGCCTCATAGAGGGACGCCTGGTGTCCTGTGACCAGCAGGACATCAGTTATTCCGCGCTGCTGAAGCAAGCGCACCGAACGGCCAACAAGCGTTTCACTGCCGATTTCAACAAGACCCTTTGGAACATCCAGTCCCGCGCCCGCAAGGCGCGTTCCACGGCCCGCGGCCAGTATAACTGCCGTGGATATCGTCATTTTTTCCCCAGAGGACGAGTTCCAGCTATACTCACCCTTACAACCTCAAGTACATCATATCACCATGGCAAATCAATTCCTGCGATTGCAAAAGCTGTTTGGGGCCTACTTCACGGAGAAATACCCGGAGGAAGTGCTCACGGACTGGGGGTCCGCGATTGTTTACCGATCACCGGCTCTTGTCCTCGCATGGTTGCTTTCGGCAACCAGCATCAAGCCAAGCACTGTGACCGCCATCGGCGCGCTCCTTTTGCCGGCTATGGTTGTTGCAGCACTGCTGTTCCAACCAGCTGACGCATTGGCAGCCGTATTGGTCATGGCCCTCGTCTACCTTGTGCTCGACTGCACAGATGGGTCGCTGGCGCGGGTAACCGGAAGAGTAACCGTCAGCGGGCACTATTGGGACCTTGTGACGGACCTTGCGTACCGCGGAATTGCCTATGTGGCCGTCGGCTATCTTGCCGACCAAATATCTCCATGGCCGCTTGCGCTTAATCAGGCGACGGTTTTGGCAATGGCTGCGTGGGGCGCAGCGCTTGCGCGCCTTGCACGATACAATCTCGACCGCCTTGCCCCACCAGCATCCTCTGAAAAGCAAAAACCAGATCGCTTCACTATCTTTTCATTCCTGTCCGGCCTTGACACACTCTTTCCCTTCATCGTGGCAATCGCGTGGGCAATGGATGCGATACCAGTCTGCGTAGCTTGGATAGCTCTCTATTCCTTGGGCGATGTAGCTATATCAATCATCGACGCGCGCAAGAGATTGAATGCCCTCGAAGCCTAAACATGCGCTGCCTGGAATTCGCGATCCTCATTGGCTGCACGACAGGCTGATATTTGAATGGCCGTGGGTGCGCGCTGCCATGTTGCTGCTGGCTATTGCGGCACTCGTGATGCCGAACTGGTCAAGTCCGTTGATGTGGGCAGCAATCTCCGCACTCAATGCCGTGTTTTGCATGTTAGCCATTGGTTTTCGATTTCCGCGCAAATCCGCACGAGCGGCAATTGCGATCATTGCAGCAAGCGCCGCCGCCGGGGCATTGATGCCGGCAATCGTGCTGCAGTTCATCTGGCAGGCGATCGCGGTGCTGCTCATTCTGCTGGCCATCGGCTTGCGCTACTTCCACCCCTATTGCGGGAGACTGGTTCGCAAAGGCGACAGGTACTTTATCGGCAAGGCCGTCTATGACTTGCCAAACATTGCGTTTAAGACTCCGCGGATATTCTATTTGCGGCCAGAACTTCTTTAGGAAGTGCTGGAACTTGCAGAATATGCAGACAAGTTCCTGGACCGGCATGGCATTCAATATGTCGCTTGCTATGGCACACTGCTTGGAGCGCTCAGGCACGGTGGACCGATGCCTTGGGATGATGACGTTGATTTCACGATCTACCGCCCGGAGGATCTGCAGAGGGTTGAACAATCCCTGTCTCAACTGGCGGCGGACGCAGACAGGGACGGCTACTGCCTCTTCGTTCACAATGACTATTGGAAAATTTCGCGGAAGGGTTTCTGGCGCTATCCTGTTGTCGACCTCTATCGCGCTGCAATTCATCAACCTACGGACGCTAAGCCGCAAAGAGTTGCCTGGGGTATGATCACACTCTGTGTTCCTGACAATGCCGAGAAACACATTATCGACTACTACGGCCCGGGAAGCCTGAAAGAGGCTGTATTTGATATTCCCTTCTGGGACTCGGGCTTTGTTCCCGCCGCTGTGAAACGGCTTCTTGGCACGAGGCTCTCCAATGCAGCTGGGGACATCTTCGATGCACTGTTCAAATAGTTTCCGCATCAGTCGTTGAATTGGAACTGCGTGCTGATGCGGTAGCATTTGGCCTGGAGCCACCAATAAAGGGCATGAATGACATGAGAAAGCCGAGAAAGGAGAGAATGAGAATGATCTCAAATGCGCTCAGTACCGCACGTTGCCAAAAGAAGACTTCATCCGGCAAGACCTTACCGCCAAAATAGACAGCGCCGTAGAGAACGCTGAGAGCGGCAATTCTGCCGGCGCGAACCGGGAACTTGTGGAGTGCCGTGAGTGGCGCGCCAGTTCCAGGGGACTGGCCGGCAAGAAGATTTCTGATCAGCAGGCCGATGAGGCTGATCCCGATCGCATGGCCAAAAAAGAGCATGTAGCTTCCGAGATCGTGCAGTTTCGTATTTGTACTTCCTGTGAATTGACTGAGCACGATCATGCCAGCGACTGCGATCAATTCGCTTGCCATGGCGGCAAGCAACAGTGACACATTCCGCGTCGTGTGCCGCCCCGCGATCTTGATCGACTTGTGAAGAAAAACTCCAACCTGAGTAATTGCGATCGCGAGGAAGGCGGCAGAGGCAATCATGGCCAGAGCGAAAGGCTCCGCAAAAGCCGAATCAACCAGTAAGCGACTCACTGTTGGCGGCGCTTCCACATATTTCTCCGGGGTGAGAACAAACCCTGCGATATGAATGCAAATGATTGAATTTGCAGCAATAAATGGCCCCAAAACAATTGGGGCCAGCTGCAATGATCTGGCCTTATCAGAAAACTTGGACATTGCTCCTTCTCTCAAGTTAGTATGCCTCCTGCCCCGAGCTCAATTTTACGTTGTTCACTCGTGAATCTATGTCTAATGAGCCGGGTTTGCAATTTGCGCTAGTTGGGGTGGGGGATGATACGCACGGCAATTGTAGGACTGGGGAACTGTGCAAGTTCGCTGGTTCAGGGGATTCATTATTGCCGTAAGGACCCCGCAAACGTTATTGGTCTTCCGTTTCCAGTGCTTGGCGGCTACTCAGCCTCGGACATTGAAATTGTAGCGGCGTTCGACGTTGACAGAAGGAAGATCGGGCGACCCGTTAACGAAGCCATTTTTGCTGCTCCAAACTGTACGACGGTGTTCTATCGCGACGTTCCACCCACATCAGTTGTGGTTTCACGCGGTCCTGACCTCGATGGCGTCACCGCATTCATGCGGAACCAGGCGCCCCACCGCAGTTTTGTACCCAGCGAGGCGCCCGAACTTGGCGCAGCTGAAGTCACAAAAGTTCTGCGGGATTCAAGAGCCGAAGTGGTCATCAGCTTCCTGCCCGTAGGCTCTCAGCAGGCCAGCGAGTTCTATGCCACATGCGCACTGGATGCGGGCGCAGCTTTCGTCAACGCGATACCGGTATTTCTCGCCAGCAATCCCAAATGGGCTGCGGCCTTCACGAAGCGCAACCTCCCCATTCTGGGCGACGACTTCAAAGCGCAGATCGGAGCGACGATCGTTCATCGCACGCTCGCAAAGCTCTTCGATATGCGCGGCGCGAAACTCGACCGTTCGTACCAATTGAATGTCGGAGGCAATACCGACTTCCTGAACATGATGGACTCCAACAGACTGGTGCAGAAACGCCATTCGAAGACGGAGGCTGTGCAGTCTATTCTGAATACGCGCCTTGATGACGAGGATGTCCGTATAGGGCCATCAGATTATGTTCCATGGTTGAATGACCAGAAGGTCGGCTACGTGCGCCTGGAAGGACGGTTGTTTGGTGGCGTGCCAATGAACCTGGAGGTCCGGCTGTCGGTTGAAGACTCGCCCAACGCGGCGGCGATGGCCTTGGCGGCGATCCGCTGCGCGCGCATTGCGCTGGACCGAAAACTCAAGGGGCCTATCGCCGATGCATCGGCATTCCTCTTCAAGCATCCCCCGGAGCAAGTTGAGGACAATGAAGCGCTTGGGCGCCTTCTGGCTTTCGCCAATGAACCGACCTGAGTTGAAGTCTTGACACCCCACTCCATCATAACCGGCGGGAGCAGCGGCATAGGTCTTGCAACAGCGAAGCTTCTGGCATCGCGGGGCATCTCCGTCAGCCTGATCGCCAGGAACCTTGAGCGCCTTGAATCGGCCCAGGAGACTGTAGCTGCGGCAGCTAAGGGTGATGCGCGCGTCAGGATCTATCAGTGCGATGTCCGCAATGCACCGGGCCTGCAAGAAACCGTTGATGCCGCCGTTGAAGCCATGGGGAAACCAAGCTGGGCGATTTCATCGGCCGGCATCGTGCATCCGGGCACATTTTTGACTCAGTCACTGGACGCCTATGAAGAGCAGATCCAGACGAACTACCTTGGTTCGCTCTATTTTGCCAAGGCGATCTGCCCGCACATGGTCGCCAATAAAGCCGGCAGGCTAGTGTTCATCTCCTCCGGCGCTGCCTTTATCGGAGTGTTCGGCTACAGCTCTTACGGGCCTTCAAAATTTGCCGTGCGATCACTCGCCGAGTGCCTGCGCGTTGAACTCAGGCCCCATGGCATATCCGTGACTCTGGTCTGCCCAGGAGACACTGATACGCCGCAACATGCTGCCGAATTGCTCACCCGGCCAAAAGTCACCAGCTATCTGGCAGGCAACGGCAAGCTTTTGTCGGCCGAGGTGGTTGCCGAAAAGCTGGTGCAGGCTTCCACCCGAGGCAGGTTTCTCGTCACTTTTGGGTTGCAACTGCGATTGCTTGGCCGAACGCACAGCCTTTTTGCACCTGTCGTCAGAACCTATCAGAATTGGCTCATCACCAAATTCGGCAGTGAACCGTGACTGTTGCTGCTGAACTGACTGAGTTGGCATACATCATTCTTGGGACGTGGCTGATCGGATGTGGATTGCTGGCGATCCTGAAAGTTTTTCCGGCAACGCGCGGCAAACTTGAAGGCGTATGGCCGCTTTTGCTCTCGGAAGCGGTCATTCTCCTCGCAGGGACGATTCCCTGGCTGGTGCCGCCGCCCTTTCTCGGAGCTGCACTGACTGTCGCGGCTGGCCGCATCGGCTATGAGAGCGGGGCCACTCTGGGTGGCTCTTCCCGGCCGGGAACAGGCGCCGTGGGCGCATCTCTGCTTGCCGGTATGACGTTGCTTTCCTGGTTTGTGAATTTCAAGGTCGGTAATGTTGGCTTTGGGGCCTGGGTTGCGGTCCTTGTCGCCGTATCTCTCCTCGCGGCAATGCGACCCATGAAAGAGTGGCTTTGGCGATTCCTGATCTTTCCAACCCTTCCCTTCATTCTGTTTGTCTATACAGCGAGCTGGCTTGAAGCGGCGACCGTATTTGTCCTGGCACTTTTCATCGTGGAAATCTTTGACAGTTTTTCACTCTTGGGCGGCCGGCTCTTCGGTAAGCGGCAACTTGCACCGAAGCTGAGCCCGCGAAAGACGTGGGAGGGTCTGGCCGTTGGATTGATTGCTGTGGTTCTCGCCGCATGCGTCGTCATCTTCATTCTCGATATCAATGCCCTTACGGTTGCGGCAATCGCAACTGCTTCGACGATCGGAGCCATTGTTGGAGATCTTACTGCCTCGGCAGCAAAGCGTCGCGCCAATGTGAAGGACTATCCGGCAGTCATCGCCAGTCAGGGCGGTTTGCTGGATATCTATGATTCCTGGATTGTTGCGGGACCGCTGTCGGTAGGCGCAGTTATGCTGTTGAAGTATTTTGGATAGCCAATAGCAGACCATGAAACCTCACGCGGGTCTTCTCAAGATACCCAGCTGCGCTTTGGCGCTGAGTTTCGGGGCCGGCCTCAGCCCGTGGATACCGGGAAGTGTTGGTGCCTTGGTGGCATTTCCCCTGTTTGCAATGCTGCAAATCGCCCCGCCTTACATGATTGCGGTGGCCTTCCTCGCATTTCTGATCCTGGGCTGTATGGCTTGCGGCAGGACCACTGAGCTGCTCGGCCAACAGGACCACGGTGCTATCGTCTGGGACGAAACATACGGCATGCTCCTGGTACTTTTCTGCGTTCCCTCTGGCCCATGGTGGTTGGCCTTCGCTTTCGTGACTTTTCGATTCTTTGACATCGTGAAACCTTGGCCTATTCGCTACGCCGATGTGTATGCAAGTGGCGGCATTGCCATTATGCTCGATGACATTCTGGCAGCGATTTACACCATCGCGTTCCTATGGCTCGTATGGGCAGCCGTCAGCATCTTTCTCACGGGATGAAGGTTTCGAGCAGCAGCTGCCTTGTTTCGAGCGCTTCGCCCCGCAGATCGACCTTGATGACACGCGGCGGGGTTTCGCTTTCGTCGAGGTACAAATATGCTGAAATCAGGCGCGCGTTCTGACCCGCCACCTTTGTCTCGAGCCGTGGCGTGCCATCGACCATTCGCAATACGGCGCTTCTCTTAGCGTAGGCCCTCAACGTTACGAGATAGGTATCGGGTTCGTTGGGGACACGTTTCGCGTTGACACCGAATGCCAGCTGGCTCTCGACAAGGCTCAGCGGCAGCTTTTCGCCATTGTCACTGTACCTTCGCCAAAAAATCTCTATCGGGCCTTTCTTATCCAGCTTTCCGCCGGAACCCAGTTTCGCCACATAGACAATGGTATTCGAGTTCATAGAGCGCTGCAGAAAAAACAGCTGATTGGGTTCCGATGGCACGGGATATCCAACAGCATTCGTCGACTGGCCCCATGATGCGGTTGACCAGAAAAACAGGCAGAGACAGAACCAAATCAACTGAAACCTGCTGCGCATCATATCAACCATCTTAACCGCTGGGCCCTCTATTCTTTCAGCATAGTTCTGGCGCGGAGGAACCTTTGTATGGCCGTTACGTGGCAAAGTGCCGCCAAGACCCAAAGCCCCGGCAAGATGATATCAAAGTGCAAGCCGAACCAATTTGTCAGGACGCCATCACAGATCAACAACGCACAGAGGAACATGATCCTCTCCTGTCTTTCGAAGAGGTCCGGCCAATCGGAATTACTGATCGGCACCTCGACTGCCGTTCTCGCCTTGGCATAGCTCGTCAAGAAACTACCAGCCAAAACAAAGAAAACCGCAGGCCAATGTCCTGTCTTGTAAGCAAGTGCGGCAAGTACGGTCATTTCCTGATAGCGATCAATGATCGCATCCAGATACCCGCCAAAACGCGAAGTCTCACCGCGCAACCGGGCGACCGCGCCATCAAGTGAATCGGCCGAGAAGGCTATGATCAGACCGATCCCAAACCAGAGCGTCGATCCATGGGAGAAGAAGGCGGCGGAAACTGCCGCGACAGCGAGAAGCCCAAGAAAAGTGACTTGATTTGCCGTGCAACGGCGGGCCAGTGGCCTTGCGAGACCTTCCCACAGTGGGTCGATGTGCCTCTTGAACAATCCATCAATCATCGTGGCTTCATCTCCGAAAAAAAGAAACTCCGGAACCATGGCGCGTTCCGGCGGTGGGCATCGAGAAAGAAATCAAAACGGCGGTCAAAATACTTAACCCGCTCCGGGCTTGGCGAGTAGGCGGAATGCTCTTCCTGCGAGAGCCTGGCGGCAGCCTCCCATGTATTCGGAAAGAAGCCGAGTGCTGCTCCGGCAATTGCAGCCGCACCCTGAACGCCTGCCGTCCTCGGAGCGGGCCCCACTGACAAATCTATGGCAAGGCTGTCAGCAAGATCCTGGCAAAGGGAGCGATTTTGGGCAGCCCCTCCCACAAGACGCAGGCGACGACCGCGCGCCGTGCCACGCTGCTGCGCCACGGAGCGGTAAGCCCAGCGCGTATTGAGGGCCACCCCTTCCAAAATAGCCCGCGCCAGACTTGCCGCATCGTGCATCAAGGTCAGGCCAAGGAAAGCACCCCGCAAGCGAGCATCGTCTACGGGTACCCGCTCACCCGCAAGCCAAGGCAAGAACAGAGGTGGCTCTGCGTTCTGATCAGGTGGTTTCGTTTCAACAGAAAGACGCTTTCCGCCAATCTTCTCGAACCAGTCGAAGCAAGATCCTGCGCTTTCCTGCGTTGCGATCAGCAAAGGACGGTTGTCGACAGGACTCAGGATCGTTGCATAGGATTCCGTGGCGCTCAAGCGACGCGATGGATAGAACCCGCCTATCCACGAGCTTGTGCCGAGAGAGAGATGCAATTCACCGTCGGCCACGTTGCCGCTGCCAAGCGCGGCCGCACAGACATCACCGCAACCCGCTATTACTGGCAATCCTTCCGGCAGGCCAAGGGCCTTTGATGCAGCCTTTGTCAATCCGCCTGGACTCGAATTGCCCGGAACAATTTCCGGAAGCAAACTCTTTGATATTCCGAAACGGGACATCAGAAAGGGTGACCAGCAGTTTCGCGATGGCCGGGTATCCATCATCCAGGTGAGGTTGGCGGCGTCTGCCGTCGTTACAAAACGACCGCAGGACTTGTGGACAAGCCAATCCTTTACATCGAGCAGCTTATGCGTTCTTGCCCAGATTTCCGGCTCGTGAGTTTTCAGCCATACCATCTTGCTGGGCGGGTCCATTCCGTTCAGAGACGGCGCGCCGTTCGTCAGCCAAAGAGAAGACAAAACCTTGAATGCGCCATAGCCAAAGACTTTGGGGAACCCTCCCATCATGGTGTGCGTCAGGTCGGCGGCGCGTTTGTCAAGCCAGATCAGGCACGGTCGCAGGGGCTTGCCTGTCTCATCGACAGGCACCACGCCACATAGCTGCGCGGCAAAGATCACGCCTGCTGCCCGCGATGAAAGCCCAGGCAGCTTCCTGTTGAGTTCCTTCATGGCACGGCGCAGCGCCTGCCACCAATGTTCCGGTTCCTGTTCGGCGTGGCCTGGCAACGCAAACCGGGTGGGATAGGACTGTACGGCCACTGCCTCGATCTTGAGATCCCCTCGGACCACACCGACTCTAAGGCCAGTCGTGCCGATATCGACCGCGATGATGAAATCGCGCCTCTGCTTTGCCATACCCCCTCCGACGACTTCTCACTTGAGAGAAGTGCCACATTCCCCGATCCGCGCTTTACGCACCTCGCAGGTTTGTCGCCGAAGCCCCAGTATCCGGCATAATTTGACTGCACAAGACCAATTCGTCCTATTTTTGTCTTGCGAGTCGATGGTATGGAATTATTGCCAATTCCGGTCAAGAAGCAGCCAGATTTTATGACAACCGAGTACTCGCCGGAAGAACAGGTAGATGTTGTCTACACTTGGGTGGATGACCGGCAAGCGGGATATCGCGAGCTTTTACTGCAGCATGCAATTCACAAACGCGACAAGGATCCTGCGCGGACACGCGACAATCTGGACACATTGCGTTACAGTCTTCGCTCACTGCAGAGCCATGCAACTTGGATCAACCACATATACATCCTGACGTGCAGGCCACAGATTCCGGATTGGCTCGACACATCCAACCCGCGCATCACGGTTATCCATCACGATCAGGTGATGGATTCGGCGTGTCTACCGACATTCAACTCCCTGGCCATCATCTGTCATCTGCATCGCATTCCGGGCTTGTCGCGGAGGTTTATCTATTTTGAAGACGATATGCTGTTGCTCGCTCCGGTGACGCTCGACGACTTCGTCGCATCGGATGGATTGCAATACGTGTTTGAGGAACGGCGTACAGCCCCACGCCTTGAGCAAATCGCAAATCCAGAACAGGAAGGTGGCTGGAACCTGGCACTTGCGCACAGCAATGCGTTGCTCGACAAAAAATATGGCGTTGCCGCCCGCTCCCAGGTCAATCACACGCCAATACTGATCGATAAGACCAGTTGGGAAGAGACATTGCGATCATTTCCGGAGTCGCTCAAATCAACGCTGTACTCACGTTTCAGGGCGGGAGGAAATTTCGCTCCAGACTATCTCTACCTTCAGTGCCTCCTGGCCGAAGGAAAAGCGCACCTCGTTGGGCATCGCCAGGCCAGAAACATATCAGGCTATGTGCCGCTCGAGGACTTCTGGCCGGCAACGGCCTGGTCACTGTGGAGACTGCAAAGGCGACGGCCAAAGTGGGTGACGCTGAATGATAATTTCGGCGCCAAACCCAACCAGACAGCGGTAGCGATGATGCGCAGACGGCTTCAGTCGTGGCTGCCAGAGGCTTGTGATTTTGAGCGAAGATAGCGAGCCATAGCGGATCGATACAGCGCCTCGAATTGCGGAACGACAACAGAGATATCGAATTGCCGCGCATGCTCCCGGCCCCATACACCAAAGGCCTGACAGTTGCTCCTGCTTCCGAGAAGTTCAGTAATTTTCTGCGCAAGTGCACGGGCATCGCCCGGAGGTACGAGCATTTCCGTGCCCTTCCCGGTGAGAATGCTCGAATAACCTGGGTTTGAGGCTGCGACCACCGGCGTGCCGCTCGCCAATGCCTCGACGAGGACAATGCCGAAACTTTCACCATAAAGAGCTGGAGACACAGCGACCGTCGCTTCGGATAAGAGTCGCATGAGCTGCTTTCTGTCCGGCGCGACGATGTGTTGAAACATCTCGGCATCCATCTGGCGCGATGCTTCTATCACAAGTGGAGCAAGATCGCCGCTTCCAGCAACAACAAGCTGAGGCTTCTTCACGCCTTGCGGCAATGACACATGGCCTGATGTGATCAACCTCCAGGCATCCAACAACACGTTGATGCCCTTGCGAGGTTCCAGCCGGCCAAAGAAGAGCACCGTGTCTTGCCTGGATGAGACGGTCTTCTTGATCTTCAAGAAATCTGTGAGATCTATGGCGGGCGGCAGAACGATGGGACTACAGCCAAGCTTGCCCGAACGAAGATGGGCGAACGGTGCTTGTGAAACTGCAATTGCGCCATCCAGACGGCGAAGCAGGAATTTGCTCATCACCTTGAACAAGGCCCGGAGAGCCTCACCCGTCAGGCCTGGAGGCGGCGTGTCGTGAAAAGTCGCAACCGACGCGGTGGCTGTCTGCCGGAAAATCTGCCAGGGAAGAATTGGCACCCACATTGTGTGATAATGCACGACATCGGGCCGCCATTCCGCAAGTCTCTTGGCCAGGGTTTGCAGTTCTTTCCTTGTTGCCAGGGAGAGTTCAAAGGACGTTCCGAGAAATGAGATGCGCTTCTTATGACCAATTCCAATGCTGAATTGATCATTCGTTCCCGTTCTACCGGGCCCGATGACCAGAACTTCGTGCCCACACCCGCGCAATGCCGCTGCGAGCGACTTAATGTGCTGTTGAACACCGCCATGTTGTTGCAGATCATAGGGGCTGACTTGGACAATCCGCATGGCTTAAGCCGGGGTCGGCACTTCACGTTTGGCTCTCACGCCGCCTGCCCTCCAGCCCCTTGGAGTTCCGTCACATCAGTCGCCTTGCCACTTTCGAACCTGTAGATCCTGTCGCAGTATGAAACCCATTGCATGTCATGGGTGGAAACAAGAAGGGCTTTACCGCGGCGCTTGAGCTCAGGCAGCAATGTCTTGAAGAAATATTCGCGCTGGCCGGGGTCCTGGTCGGCAACGAACTCATCCAGAATGAGAAAGTCCCGGTCCTCGAGAAGAGCAATTGCCAATGCCAGCCTGCGTCTTTGCCCAGCCGAAAGATCGAGCCTTGTGATCGCTCCGTCAGCGATATCCGTCAGGCCCTTGAGGCCGACTTTCTCGAAGACAGAAGCAGCACTGCTCGAGTCTTGGTGCTCCAACCCATGCAACTGCCTGAATATGTGAAACTGGGGAAAGATTGCAGACACATTCGATCGATAGGCGGCCATGTCTTCAGGCTTGAGCGCCACGCCATCAACCTCTATCCGCCCTTCCTTCAGGTCGAGAAGTCCGGCGATGGCGTTCATGAAAGTGGTCTTGCCCGAACCATTGCTTCCGATGAGAAACACAATCTCGCCCGGGGCAATCTCGAAATCGATAGGTCCGAGGACAAAGTCACTCTGCTCACGAGAATCGTGAACGGCCACCCCCGACTTCATCGCAATGCGTTCGAACGCCGCCGGCCTGTCAGGCACGTATTCTGTCACCCTGCCGAAAGGTTCAAGCTTCTCGCTAAGATCAACGATCCTGACAAATGAGACAAGAGTGCCGATCACGGACGGATAGCTGGCAATAATCTGCTCGAATGGCGTGAGTGAAAACAACACCAGCGTCAGAACCTGGAATGTCGTGGCCACATCCGTCTTTCCCACATAGGGAACCAGAAACACGATGCCGGCAAACAACAGGAACTTGAGGGCCTGAACGGCCGCCTCGCCGCTTTCGTAGATGCGGTTGACCTGGATCAGCATCTGACGGAGCTTCGATAACACGTCGGCTAAGTCTGCTGAAAAACCGGCGCGACGGGCAAGATTCAACCGAAGTTCCCTGAACCCCTTCAACAGATCGGAAACGCGTTCGAAATAAGCCACGTCCATGGCGCGTGCATCGGCATTCAACGTCGCCATCGCTTTCTGCTGAAGATAGTAAGTCATTGTCCCGCCAACCATGACAAGCACGGCAAAAAAACCAGCTATCATCGAGTAATAAAACAACTGGGGTATAGCGATGCAAAGGAAGACGAAAGATGGCAGAAGGCCAAGCACCGTGCTTGTGAAGTTTGCCACGGCGCTGACATCAGTGGTGAGAATGTGATAGACCGAGCCGTGCTGCTGGCGGTCGAGGAAATTCGGCTGCACTTTCAGCAGGCCTTCGATCAACTTCAAGCGCACCGTGTTGGTGACGAAGGTTGTGACAACAACCGTGAGCACCTGATAGAAGTAATACGAGCCCACAACAACGAAGAATGCCAATACAAACATCGGCAGCCAGAAGGACAGCGCAACTTCAACGGGCGCTGCCGCCGCCTTGTTCACAACGATCATGACATAGTCGCGGGAAAAGCCGGCCACCAATGCCAAGAGAAGAAGGACAAACTTCCCTTTCGGCGGCGCGTGGGACCACAGGAATCCCAACATCGACACAATTTGCTTGAAGCCAAAATGCATTTAGTATGAGCCTGTTCAAGTCACCCCAGACTGAAAAACCCGGCCACAAGTTCAGGCGCACATTGACAGACTGGCAACAAAAAGGCTGAGTTTTCAATATCTTTGAAGCCATTTACGGAAGTTTTAACGGTTTGCCAAGTGTGACGCACCGACCTCTGGTCCTGACTGCCGCGGATCACCGTTTCTTTCGGAGCCTGTGGCAGTTTCTGCTATCCGCCGAACGTGTAAATCTGACTCATAGCTGTGAGTGGCGCGCCTATGATCTCGGCCTCTATGAACACCAATGCAGGCGGCTGAAGCATCGGTTTCCATGGTGCGAAATCATTGTCTTTGACTTTGATCGCTACCCGGCGCACGTCAGGGTTGCTTCTGGCTCCTATGCTTGGAAGCCGATCATCATCGCCGAGAATCTGGCCTCGGCGTCTGGCCCAGTGTTCTGGTTCGACAGCGCGACAATTCTGAGGACCTCTCTGGAAAAGCCACTTCGAACAGTTGCCGAGAACGGCATTT
>JAIBJH010000350.1 GCA_020029455.1 Hyphomicrobiales bacterium | reverse complement strand
TGAAGTGGTAGTGGCCGATACCAAGAAGGCAATCATGCAGCCACAGGCGCCGCTGCCAAAGGGAGCGCTTGGGGCGGGGACGTATACGGCGAAGCATATCATCATCGCCACAGGCGCGCGGCCGCGCGTGCTGCCGGGGCTCGAGCCTGACGGCAAGCTGGTGTGGACCTATTTCGAGGCCATGGTGCCGAAGGAAATGCCGAAGTCATTGCTGGTCATCGGCTCGGGCGCCATCGGTATCGAGTTTGCCTCATTCTACAATGCCATGGGCGTTGATGTGACGGTGGTCGAAATCATAGACCAGGTCATGCCCGTGGAGGATGCCGAGATTGCCAAGGTGGCGCAGAAGCAGCTCGAGAAGCAGGGACTGAAATTCAAACTCTCGGCAAAGGTGGTGAAGCTCGACAAGAAAGCCAATAGCGTGACCGCTACGGTTGAGGCGGGCGGAAAAAATGAACAGATCACGGTTGACCGTGTGATCGCGGCCGCGGGCGTTGTCGCCAATATCGAAAATCTTGGGCTTGAGACTCTAGGCGTCAAGACGGACAAGGGCTGCATCGTGATCGACGGCTTCGGGCGCACCAATGTGCCGGGCATCCATGCCATTGGTGATGTGGCGGGACCGCCCATGCTTGCGCACAAGGCGGAGCATGAGGGCGTGATCTGCGTCGAGAAGATCAAGGGCCTCGACGTTCACCCGATGAAGAAGGAGCAAATCCCGGGCTGCACCTATTGTCATCCGCAGGTGGCGAGCGTGGGCCTCACGGAAGCAAAGGCCAAGGCGGCGGGATATGAATTGAAAGTCGGGCGTTTCCCCTTTGTCGGTAATGGCAAAGCCATCGCGCTGGGCGAGGACCAGGGTCTCGTCAAAACCATCTTCGACGCCAAGACCGGGCGGCTCCTAGGGGCGCATATGGTTGGCGCAGAAGTTACGGAACTGATACAGGGCTTCGTTGTCGCAATGGGATTAGAGACGACGGAGGAAGAACTGATGCACACTGTCTTCCCGCATCCGACGCTTTCAGAGATGATGCATGAGAGCGTGCTCGACGCCTATGGTCGCGTCATCCATATGTGAGGCTTGAAGATGCTAGTTTGCAGGGCCATATGGCAGGTGCTTTGAGGCAGGGGTTCAAATGGACAAAACCAATCTCATCATTGCACTGATAATTGGCCTCGTGGCGGGCTGGCTCGCCTCGTGGATTGTCGGCGGCGGCGGACTTGTCCAATATCTGGTGAGCGGCGTTCTGGGCTCTTTCGTGGGCTCATGGGTTCTGAACAAGACGGGCATCAATCTCGGCATCAGCAACGAATTGGCGCGGGACACAGCAACGGCCACTATCGGTGCAATCATCGTGATGCTGATTGCCCACGTTTTGTCATAGGGAGAAAATAATGGACCAAATCATGCAACTTGGCTCGGTGGGAATCGGTGGCACGATCCTGATCGGCATCCTCGCTGGATGGCTTGCAGAAAAGTTAAACGAGGCTGAAACTGGAGGGCACTATGGAAGGTTATGGAATCATCATGTCGATCATCATCGGCGGCATTGCCGGATGGATCGCTGAGAAGGTGATGAAGTTCGACACCGGGCTTATCATGAATATCGTCCTTGGCATTGTCGGCGCGGTGGTTGGCAATTTCTTGCTCGGATTGCTGGGCATCGGGCTTGGCGGTTTCATCGGCCAACTCATCGTGGCCGTGTTGGGTGCCTGCATTCTCATCTTTGCCTACCGCACGATCAAGGGCCGGGCATAGGCCTTTGGCCACGCTTATCGATACACTAACGACAGCCAGGCCGCGGCATCCTGAGAAGGTGAAGCGGCCTGAAACGCCTTTGCTCAAGAAGCCGGAGTGGATCCGGGTGAAGGCGCCCGGTTCTCCCGCTTTCGCCGAGACGCAAAGGCTGGTGCGCGAGAAGAAGCTCGTCACCGTCTGCGAGGAAGCGAGCTGCCCCAACATCGGCGAGTGCTGGTCGAAGAAGCATGCCACCTTCATGATTATGGGCGATACCTGCACAAGGGCTTGCGCCTTCTGCAATGTGAAGACGGGGCTGCCGGATGTCCTTGATCATGGCGAGCCACGGCGCGTGGCGGAGGCCATCGCCGCCATGGGCCTGTCCCATGCAGTGATCACCTCCGTTGACCGCGACGATCTTGATGATGGCGGCGCACTGCATTTTGTCGATGTGCTGCGCGAGACGCGCACACTTTCTCCTCGCACAACTATTGAAGTGTTGACGCCGGATTTTTTGAAGAAAGATGGAGCGCTGGAGAAAGTCGTCGCGGCGCGGCCAGATGTTTTCAATCACAATTTGGAGACCGTGCCATCGCTCTATCTCAGGATCAGACCTGGTGCACGCTACTTCCATTCATTGCGTCTGCTGCAACGGGTGAAAGAACTCGATCCGCAGATGTTTACCAAGTCTGGCATCATGGTGGGGCTCGGCGAAACGCGCGAGCAGGTGATGCAGGTGATGGATGACATGCGCTCCGCCAACATCGATTTCATAACCATTGGGCAGTATTTGCAGCCCACCCGGAAGCACGCACCCATTGACCGTTTTGTAACGCCAGAGGAATTCAAGTCCTACGAGACGTTGGCTTACTCCAAGGGCTTCCTTATGGTCTCGTCATCGCCGCTGACGCGATCTTCCCATCATGCTGGCGAAGACTTTGCGCGGCTTCGCGCCGCCCGGGCAGCACAGCTTCAGTCCTGATGTCACATTTCCGTGCGAAGCGGCTTGTCGCAGTTCCCGCCGGTATTGCCTATGGAGTTGCCGCTGACGTTGCGGCTTACAAAGAATTCCTGCCGCTCCTGGAGCAATCGCGGATCGTGAGTGCAGTGAGCGAAGAGGGCGGATTGCGCAGGTTCCGCGCAGAGTTGGCAGTCGGCTACAGTAAGCTCAGACTCCGCGAAAAGTTCAATAGCAATGTTGTTTGCGACGATACAAAACACACAGTCACAGCGATGTCACAGGAGCCCCCGTTCCGCAACATGAAGACCATTTGGACCATCAGGGATATTTCCGGCCAGGCGGAAGTGATGATTGAAATTGAATATGCGATGCGCAATCCGCTGCTTCAGGT
>JAIBJH010000192.1 GCA_020029455.1 Hyphomicrobiales bacterium | reverse complement strand
TCGGCATTGGCGGCGCAGCCAAACTGGAAATCAAGAAGCGGCACGCCGCCAACTGCCCCCTGTTCGATCACCCAGGTGCATTTTCCATGCAGGCCCTCTTCAATAAAGATGCGCGGCACATTGGCGGAAACGCCAAAGCCCAAGTTCACCGCCCAACCCGGTTTCAGCTCCTGTGCTACACGGCGGGCTATCACCTTGCCAGTGCCGAATTCCATCAGCGAGAAACTGGACAGTTCCCGCGTTTCTTCGCCTGAGATCGCTGCATCATAAGGTGTCTGCGTGGTCTGCCACTGTTCCGGCGCTTCCACGATGTAGTCGACTAGAATGCCCGGAACGCGCACTTGGTGGGGGCGGATGGAATCATCGGCAACGATCTTCTTCACCTGGGCGATAACGATGCCGCCGTTATTGTGGGCGGCAAGTGCGGCGTCCATGGCGCCAAGATAGGCGCCTTCCTGTTCCATGCTGATATTGCCGCGCGAGTCTGACGCTGAACCCCGAATGATCGCCACGTTTGGAACAATGGCCGGGAAATAGAGCCATTCGCCGCCATCAAAATCTACCTTGCGCACGATCGGAGAAGCTACAGCCTTGTCATTCATGGCGCAGCCTTCGCGTGCAGGATCAACGAAGGTGTCGAGGCCTACTTTCGTCAAAGTTCCTGGACGCTTTGCCGCCGCCTCGCGCAGCATGTCGAACATGATGCCGGACGGAACATTGTAGGCGGCGATCCTGTTGCCGGTAATCATCTGCCAGATGCGTGGCGGCTCGGATGTCGATGGCCCCGACGGATAGGAACCCGCGATCACGCGGGCAATCAGGTCATCTTCTGCAATGTGATCGATGCCCCTGATGCCAAACATGTCCCCCGCCGCGATCGGGTGCAGCATGGTGAGATTGCGTGGCTGCCCTTTGCTGCGGAATCTCTCTCCAAGTGCCTTCAACACATCGTCAGGACAGTTAAGTCCAGACGAGGAATTGACCACCACGGTTGCGCTATCGGCAATATATTTCACCGCTTCCGCTGCGGTAACGATCTTCGGCATTCTTCACCTGTTGCCGCGGATCAGGTCCGCGGCCTTTTCAGCAATGGCGATGGTGGGCGCATTGGTGTTGGAGGAAACCACCTGCGGCATGATGGAGCTATCGCAGACACGCAATCGTTCGATGCCATGTACCCGGCACTGCGTATCAACAACCGCCATGTCATCCACACCCATCTTGCAGGTGCCCACTGGGTGATAGGACGAGCGCGCATTGGCTCTGGCGACAGCGACATAGTCTGCCTTGGTCTTCACGCCCGGCCCCGGAAAATGTTCGCGGTCGACATACTTCCGCATCGCACGGGTCTGGCCCACGGCCTGCGTTACCTTGATGCCGTCAATGTGGCGGTCGAGGTCATAGGGTTCTGCGAATGAATTTGGATTGATATCCGGCGCATCTGCCGGGTTGTTGGAGCGCAAGCGCACCCAGCCGCGGGAACGGGGCCGTGTGTGATAGGAGTTGCAGGTGGCACCATTGCCGCCGGGTACGGTGCCCACACCTTCTTCAACACCTGCTCCGGCGAGGAAATGAAACTGAAGGTCCGGCACTTTCTCCTTGCGATCACCCCACCAGAAGGCGCCCGCTTCAACAATGTTGGATGAGACCGGGCCATTGCGGAACAAGAGGTACTGAATGCCAGCCAAGAGCTGCCAATGCTTCTTCTTGTATTTGTCGTAGGAGTGAGGGCCGGTGAGCACCCACGTCACGTCCGTTGAGAAATGGTCGTGCAGGTTTTCACCGACACCGGGCAAACTATGGCTGGCTTCGACGCCCACGGATTTGAGGTGCTTGGCATTGCCAATGCCTGACAACATCAGGAGTTTCGGAGAGCCGATTGCTCCAGCTGTCACAATGACTTCGCGTGATGCGTTGATACGCCGTGTAAGCGGCCCTTCGATGACTTCTACGGCAATGGCCCTGTTCTTCTCAACAATGATGCGATTGACGAAGAGGTCTGTGCGCACGGTCAGATTTGGCCGCTTCTGTGCGGGCCGCAAATAGCCCACGGCGGCGCTGCAGCGGCGGCCGTTCAGCGTTGTCGTCTGATAAAGCCCAGCACCTTCCTGCTTTCCGGAATTGAAATCCGGATTGAAGGGCATGCCGAATTCCATGCAGCCCTGGACATAGGCGAGCGAGACACGGTTTGGTGACGGCAAATCGGAGACACCAAGCGGACCATCAATGCCATGATCCTTGCCGCCGAGCCTGGTGTTGCCTTCCGACTTCACGAAGTAGGGTTGCAGGTCACGGGCTGCCCAGCCCTTGCAGCCCAGTTCTTTGGCCCAGTGGTCATAGTCTTCCGGCACACCGCGGGTGTAGACCTGTGCATTGATCGAGGAACCGCCACCCAATACACGGGCCTGAGGATAGACTGCGGTGCGGTTGTTGGCGTGAGCGAGCGACGATGTCTGGTAGCCCCAGGTCAAGGGGCCACCCGTCATCTTGAAGAAACCGACCGGCATATGGATGAAGGGGTTGGTGTCGCGCGGTCCCGCCTCGATCAGCAGGATGCGGGCATCCGGCATTTCCGACAGACGGGCCGCCATGACGCATCCGGCCGAGCCTCCGCCAACAATGATGTAGTCATATCCTTCCGCCATTTCCGTGCTTGCCTTGTCGAACTGCCTCCCTTATAAATAACCAAATGGTTATTTCAAGAGGGAACTGTGCCCCGCGCCAAGGAAGTCCTGCCCCGTGACCCTGCCGCCACGCAGAAGCGCATATTGCAAGCGGCAAAGCATGAATTCGCGCGTTCCGGACTGGGCGGGGCGCGCGTGGACAAAATTGCCGCCAAAGCCAAATCCAACAAGCGGATGCTCTATCACTACTTCGGCAACAAGGAAGCCCTGTTCCGCCGCACGCTTGAGGACGCCTATGGCGATTTTCGCCGTGCCGAAGCGGAGCTCAACATCGAGGCTGACGATCCCGCGACCGCACTGCGCCGGCTCATGGAATTCACATGGAGCTATTATCTCGCGAACCCCGAATTCATCACGCTGGTCAATAGCGAGAACCTGCACAAGGCTCGGCATCTCAGGGCGTCGGCACTGATGGACGAGATGAACCGCCCCTTTGTCGAGCGCATGCGCGATCTCCTCAAGAGGGGTGCTGCATCTGGTGCATTCCGCCCGAATCTGGACCCTGTGCAAATACTCATCGCCCTTGCAGGATTGGGTTTCTACTATCTCAACAACCGCTACACCGGCGAGATTGTTTATGGTCGGGAGATGATGACTGAGGATGCCTTGAAGAAGCGCGGCGCCTTCAATGTGGACTCAATCCTGCGTATTGTCTGCACGCCGGAAGCCCTCTCGAAGGGATTGGCCTGATGGGACAGGTGCTGGTCACGGGCGCCAGGCGCGGCATCGGCAAGGCCATTGCACTGGCGCTGGCTGCAGCGGATTTTGACGTGGCGGTATCGGACATCGAGGACGGTGGCGATTTGACGGCCGTGTCCAAGGCAATTGCCGACATGGGCATGAAGACAGCTACAATTGTGGCCGATATTTCGAAACTTGAGGATCATGAGCGACTGCTGGACGACGCGGCGGCGGCGCTGGGACCGCTCACAACACTGATCAACAATGCGGGTGTTTCGGTCATGTCGCGGGGCGATCTGTTGGAGGCGACGCCTGAAAGCTTTGACCGCTGCATCAATGTGAATACGCGCGGCACCTTTTTCCTGACACAGGCTTTTGCGAAGCGGTTGCGTGAAGTGCCATCGCACTGTCATCGCGCCATTATCAACATCACGTCGACGAATGCAGAAGCAGCGTCGATCACGCGCGGCGAATACTGCATATCGAAGGCGGGTGCCTCCATGATGACCAAGCTCTTCGCCAGCCGCCTATCGGATGAGGACATCGGCGTCTATGAAATCCAGCCGGGTTTTATAGCTACCGATATGACGGCACCCTCACGCGGGAAATATGATGCGTTGATTGAAGGCGGGCTTACCGTCATCAAGCGCTTCGGACAGCCTGAAGAAGTGGCGCGTATCGCAGTGACAATGGCGCAAGGCCTCCTTCCCTACACAAGTGGACAAGTGGTGCGCGCCGATGGCGGACTGATGACGGTGCGGTATTGAGATGAAGATCACTTTTCCAAAGGAGACCTACAAGCTCCATGCCGATCCTCTTCCGGTGCGGAAATCCAAGGCTCCGTTCAAGCGCATCGCCTTTGCGGCGGCCCATGTGGTGGCGGACCCACTTTCAGCGGCAGAGCCGAGCGGTGCGCCCGCCATCGACTGGAAGGCAACGCTGGCCTACCGGAAATATCTTCTCGATCTTGGTTTCGGCATTGCCGAAGCGATGGATACTTCACAACGCGGCATGGGGCTCAATTGGCCAAGTGCGCTGGAATTGATACGGCGCTCATTGGAAGCGGCTGGTCCGCGTGCCAGTCAAATTGCTTCGGGTGTCGGCACAGACCATCTCAATCCGCAGGACGCCCGATCTCTCGATGATGTGGTGCGCGCCTATCTGGAACAGCTTCATGCGGTGCAGAAACTCGGTGGGCGGGTGATCATGATGGCCAGCCGTGCGTTGGTGAAAGCTGCCAAGTCCCCCAATGACTACATCAAGGTCTACTCGCGTGTTCTTGCCGAAGCCGACCAACCTGTGATTCTGCACTGGCTGGGTGAGATGTTTGATCCGGCACTCAAGGACTATTGGGGCGGCGATGACTTTACTGAAACGCTGGAGACTTGCCTTGCCATGATCAATGCCAATGTGGCGAAGGTCGATGGCATCAAGATTTCACTGCTGGATGACCAGAAGGAAGTTGTTGCGCGCCGCAGGTTGCCGCGATCCGTCAAGATGTATACGGGCGATGACTTCAACTATCCGGCTCTCATAAAGGGTGACGAAGAAGGATACTCACATGCTCTGCTCGGTATCTTTGACGCCATTGCTCCAGCTGCATCGTTGGCACTTGCGGCTCATGCCAAGGGCGACATGAAAACGTACGACAAGCTGATGAAACCAACGGTGCCGTTGTCGCGCTTGATCTTCCGGTCGCCAACACAGTTCTACAAGACGGGAATTGTGTTCCTTGCCTGGCTCAACGGCTTCCAGGACCATTTCGTGATGATGAACGGGGCGCAGGCGATGCGGCCGCTCCCCTATTTCATCGAGGCCTTCAAGCTGGCTGACCGGGCGCGGTTGTTGCGCGATCCTTCCCTTGCGGTGAAGCGCATGAAGCAATTGCTGGCGCTCTACGGTGCGTGAAAGTTTGGCGAAGCGACCTAGAGCGTGATCAGCTTTGAGCGAGTCTCCTCCCCCTTTACGGGGGAGGTGTCATTGCGTAGCAATGACGGAGAGGGTCACCGCATGTTGTAGCCCCCACCCGGCGCAC
>JAIBJH010000191.1 GCA_020029455.1 Hyphomicrobiales bacterium | reverse complement strand
ATTGCCCTCCCTCGACGCACAGCGTTGGGGGATGGTCCCCGAAGGGCGGGAGAGGGCAATCTGGTGCAAAGTTTTGCCCTCTCCCCCGCTTCGCGGACCCTCTCCCATGGCCCGCTAGGCCACGAGAGAGGGCACACTTCAGCAATACGCGAATACCCTCCCCACAAGGGGGAGGGAGAGTGAATTGGTTTCAAGATGTGTTAAAAACTGAAGAACTTCTTCTTCTTTTTCTTCTTCTTGGGCTTGAACAGCGAATCGAGGAAATCGCCGCTCCGCGATTTCTTCCGCACATTGGCCTTGGGAAGAACAAGGCTGTCTCCGTCCTCCCCATAGAGTGACTTGGTGGCACCGGACTCCGGCGAAACGAGAACGCGCTGCTCCTTCTGGAACAGCGCCATCATGTCGTCGAGGATGTCGCGCGTATCGCTGTTGACCGCGACATCGGAAGCATCGGGCGTTTCATCGGCGCCGGGCACCAGGTTGACGGGCTCCGCCGCCGCAACGGCGGTGTAGGTGTCATCCAGCGGAATGCCGGCAAGTCCTTCGGGCTTGAGGCCGGCTTCCGCCACTTCCATGATGCGTTTCCAGGCAGGAGCGGGAATGCGCCCGCCCGTCACCTCGTTCATTGGAGAGAAGTCGTCATTGCCGACCCATACGCCCGTGACATTATGCGCCGTGAAACCGATGTACCAGGCATCGCGATAGCTCTGGTTCGTGCCCGTCTTGCCGCCCTGTGGCGCAAATCCGAGATCGGCTCTGCGCGCAGTGCCTGCCTTGACCACTTGCGACAACATGGAATTGAGGTCGGCGATGCTTTCTTCCGGCACCACCTGCGGGGTGGGTGTGCTGTTGGCGCTGCGTGAGTAAATGACATCGCCATTAGGCTTGCGGATTTCGAGAACCGCATAGGGCTTTGCCAGCTTGCCGCCGCCGGCGAAGGTTGCATAGCCGGTTGTAAGATCGAGAAGCGTCAGCACGCTGGTGCCCAGCACCATGGGGGCCCAGGTTTCAAGTTCGCCCTGTATGCCCACCTTGTGGGCCGTCTCGATGATGGACTTGCGGCCGATGTCGATGGAGAGTCTCACCGGAACGGAATTGTAGGATTTGGCGAGCGCAGTGGTAAGCGTGATGCGCCCGGCATAGCCGCCGCTGTAGTTTCTGGGGGACCAGTTGCCGATGGAAACCGGCCCATCAATCACCATGTCGGTGGGCTTGTAACCTTTGAGCACCGCCGCAAGATAGACGAAGGGCTTGAAGGCCGAGCCCGATTGGCGCGCAGCGCTGGTGGCGCGGTTGAACTGGCTCTCTTCATAATTCCTGCCACCGACGATGGCTTTGACCGCGCCATCCGGCGCCATGGTGACCGCCGAGGCCTGCGTGAAATGGTTGGCCGGCCCTTCCGTATCCACCGTTTCATTCATGATGCGGGCCATCTCGCGCTGCAGCTTGCGGTCGATCGGGGTCTTGACCTCGATCACAAAGGCACCCGTCAGGTGATAGGTTTCGATGACGTTGAGCGTGTCCTCATAGGCCCAATCGAGATACCAGTCCGGCGCATCGGCATCCTTCTTCGCCACGATCTGCACCTGGCTGCGCCGCGCTTCAAGAAGCTCTCCTTGCGTGATGAAGCCGGCATCCAGCATGCGCCACAACACCACATTGGACCGTGCCCGCGAGGTGGCGGGGTTCTGGTGCGGCGCATAAGTCGTCGGCGCCTTGAAGAGGCCGGCGAGCATGGCAGCTTCCGGCAGCGTGATATCGCGCACCGACTTGCCGAAATAGAACTGCGAGGCTGCCTCGACGCCATAGGCACCGCCGCCTAGATAAGAGCGGTCGAGATAGAGCTTGAGGATTTCCTGCTTGGAAAGGCGCGCTTCGATCCACAGCGACAGGAACGCCTCATGCACCTTGCGCTGTAGCGTGCGCTCTGGGGAAAGGAAGAGGTTCTTTGCCACCTGCTGGGTGATCGACGAGCCACCCTGCGGCGGTCCATCGGATTTGGCATTCCGCATGGCGGCGCGGAAGGTGCCCAGAATATCGACGCCGAAATGTTCAAAGAAGCGCGCATCCTCGGTCGCCAGCACGGCCTGGATCATATGCGGCGGAATCTCTTCGAGCGGAATGGCGTCATCTTGCCTTATGCCGCGCTGGCCGACCACCTCGCCATTAACATCCGTGAAGGTGACGGCATATTCGCGGCCCCGGTTCCACACATCGCCGGTGCCGGAAAAGGGCGGCAGTGCATAGGCCACAAGCCCGAAGGCGATGATGACGCCGAAGGTGACCCCGTCATCCAGAAGGTCAAAGAACCAGCGCTTGGGGCCGGAAAGCCGGAAATAGCGGTAAAGCCAGGCCGAATAGGCCGAGTGGCAACGCTTCACGAAGTCCCACGCCTCGAAGAGGCCCGAGCTCACATAGGAGTCGGCCTGCCAGATGGCCCGGAAGAAGCTGTAATGGGTGGGAAGCTTAGCCAATCTTCAACCTGTTACCAAACCGGAAGGCCCGCAATTTCCCCCGGTCGTTCGTGGAGTTTTAGCCGCCTCGGGCCGCCAAGTCGAGATTGCGGGGAAATGATGGTGAAGCTGTGGCCGCCTATCAATATCCGCATGAATGTCACATGAATGAAGGTGCCGGTCGGGACGCTGGGAGCCGGGCGGACAGGGAAATGCCGGTATGCTATGGGCAGCTCATGTCCGAACCCTTCTGGAAAACCAAGTCACTTGCCGAAATGTCCAAGGCCGAATGGGAAAGCCTGTGTGACGGCTGCGGCCGCTGCTGCCTCAACAAGCTGGAAGACGAGGATACCGGCCGGTTCATCTACACCAAGACCGCCTGCAAGCTGCTCGACCTGGGAACCTGTCAGTGTACGGATTATAAGAACCGCACCAAGCGCGTGCCCGATTGCGTGGCCCTGACCCCGGAGAATGTGGGCTCGCTCGGCTGGCTTCCCGGCACCTGCGCTTACCGCCTGATCCAGGAGGGCAATGCCTTGCCGTGGTGGCATCCGCTGGTTTCAGGGAGGAAGGAGACGGTGGAGGAGGCGGGAATATCCGTGAAGGGCCAGGCCTATTCCGAAGTGGGCATCACCATCGAAGAACTCTGGCTCCACCGCTGGACGCTGCCCAAGGCGAAAAGGAAGGGGCGATAGTGTCTCTCATCTCCTTACCTCCTCATCCTGAGGTGCCGCGCAGCGCGCGGCCTCGAAGGATGCGCAGTGTTATGCTAGACTGCAAGCATGTCCGGGGCGTGGGTCTACATTCTCAAATGTGCTGATGACAGCTACTACACGGGACTGACCCGCACCCAGCTGCCGGAGACTCGAGAAGACCAACACAATAACGGCATGGACCCATCCGCTTATACATATTCCCGACGACCCGTGAAGCTGGCCCATGCTGAGTATTTCGAGTTGGTGACCGACGCCATTGCCGCCGAACGGCAGATCAAGGGTTGGAGCCGCGCGAAAAAGGAAGCGCTGGCGGCTAGTGATTGGAACAAGCTTAGGGGCCTTTCGAAACGGCACGGTAACAAGTAGCCTGGCGGCGCATGCTTCGAGGCATTGCTACGCAATGCACCTCAGCATGAGGGTGTTATGTAACTCCTCACTGGAATGTCATCACCCTGTTGCAGAACGCACGGCAGAAATGCCAGTCTTGGCCGCAAGCAAAGGATTGCGCCATGAAGAATATTGAATGTTCCTTTTGCGGTACGTCTGTCCCACATGAAGAGGCGAAGGGGAAATTCGTCGCTGGACCTGGGGTTTTCATTTGCCGCGATTGCGTGGACATGATGATCGACATTTTTGGCCAGAAGGATCCGAAGTGGCGCGAGCGAACCATTAAGGCACTCAAAGCAATTCCAAACGCTAAATAGACAATCAAATACACGGGGAACTGAGGGAGGATGACATGAAGAAACTGGCCACTGTGCTGGCAGGAACCGTTTCGCTTTTCGCCATGGCTGCGAATGCGGGCGCCACCGAACTCACCATCATGAGCTATAATATCTGGGGCGGCGGGGCCAATGAGAAGAAGCCCGTCGATGAGACGGTTGCCGTCATCAAGGCTGTCGGCGCCGACATCATCGGCGTGCAGGAAACGCGCCTCGAAGGTGATCCCTGCACGGCGGAAGTCTGCCCGCCACAGGGCGAGAGCGTAGCCAAGGCGCTCGCCGACGCGCTGGGCTATCACTACTATGACCAGACGGCGGTGAACGAAGCGCTCTGGGCCAATGCCATCCTCAGCCGCTATCCCATCACCGGCAAGGCCACCCCCAATGATCTTGGCATCACCGTCGAAGTCGAGGGCCGCAAGGTCCATATCTTCAACATCCATCTCGATGATGCGCCTTACCAGCCCTATCAACTGCTCAGCATCGAATACGGTCCCTATCCCTATTTCAAGACGGCGGAGGAAGCGGTGAAGTCGGCGCAGGAGACGAGGGGCGGCGCACTCAAGCTGCTCTTTGCCGACATGGATGCGGCGGGCGAGGCCGATGCTTCATTTGTTTTTGGTGATTTCAACGAGCCTTCACATCATGACTGGACGGAAGCCGCCGTGAAGGCAGGCCAGCAGCCGCTTGTTGTTGAGTGGCCGACACAGAAAGCCATCGAAGAAAAAGGCTTTGTGGATACCTATCGCGTGGCCTTCCCCGATGCAGCAGCAAAGCCCGCCTTCACCTGGACGCCCACATCGGAACCGACGGCGACTGACGACCACCACGACCGCATCGACTTTGCGCTGGCCAAGGCCGCAAAGCTGGAAGTTCTGGCGGCGGGCATCGTCGGCGAGAAAGCGCCCTTCGCCGACCTCATCGTCACGCCTTGGCCCAGCGACCACCGCGCGACTTATGCCAAGGTGAGATTCTAGCTGCACTCCTCCCCCGTTTACGGGGGAGGTGGACCGCGTAAGCGGGCCGGAGAGGGCCCTCTCCGTCATTCGCTGCGCTCATGACACCTCTCCCGCAAGCGGGCGAGGAGAGTCACCTCACCATCTCCGCTTCCACGATGTAGCGCAGGTTTCCGCGCGTCACCGCATCGAAAGGCCAGCAGGTGGAAAGGACAAGGCGATGGCCGGGTGCATGGCGGTCAATGCCTGATGCGTCCCAAGCCGCCACGCGCAAATTGCTGACGCGGTAGTGGAACGTAAGACCGTCGCTGCGCGTGATGTCGATGACATCGCCAACTTCCACATGCTTCAGGAAATTGAAATGCGTATCGCGGTGCGCGGAAATGACCGATGTGCCGCGCTCGCCGGGCTGTGGTGTATCGGGCAGATGCGACGGCCCGAAGGCCAGTGCTTCCGATGTCGCGCCATGAAGCACGATGGCCTCGGCACCGATGCGTGGGATTGTGATTTCGGCAACAGGCCAGGTATCGGCCCAGCTCCAGGGTTTTTCAGGTTTTCCGCTGGCAACACTGCGTTCAAAGGCAC
>JAIBJH010000001.1 GCA_020029455.1 Hyphomicrobiales bacterium | reverse complement strand
TCTATGATGGAAGCAAGTTGAGTGCTTGAAATGCTCATGGTACTGACCCCAATCTACTAAGAACACCCACTCGTGCCGCCGCAGGTTTCGCATTTCAGGCAGGTGCCGTTGCGCACCATGGTGTAGTTGCCGCATTCGGAGCAGCACTCGCCTTCGTAGCCCTTGAGCTTGGCCTCCATGCGGCGGTCCATCTGCTGCACGATGACAGGTTGGGGCATGGCCACGGCGGCCTCAACGACCGTTATGTCCGCGAGTGCCAGAGCGCCCACCGCTTCGCCCGCACGCATTTGCAGCGCATGGGCCGGGGAGGTTGCAGCAGTCGGCGTGCCCTTCGGCATCACCACCACATTGGCGAGGTTGGTTTTCCTTACGAAGCCCGATGACAGGAAGCGCTGGGCCGGAACCGGGACTCTGCTTTCTTCCGTGCCAACGCCCTTGCCCAAGGCGTCGAAGCCGAATTCCGAAGGCTCCACATGGGCGAGGTCGTTGCGGCCGAGATAGGAGACGGCAAGCTCACGGAACACATAGTCGAGGATCGAGGTTGCGTTCTTGATCGAGTCGTTACCCTGCACCATGCCCGCAGGCTCGAACTTGGTGAAGGTGAAGGCATCGACGAACTCTTCCAGCGGCACGCCATATTGCAGGCCGACCGACACGGCGATGGCGAAGTTGTTCATCATCGCCCGCAGCGCTGCACCTTCCTTGTGCATGTCGATGAAGATCTCGCCCACGCGGCCGTCATCATATTCGCCGGTGCGCAGATAGACCTTGTGGCCGCCCACCACCGCCTTCTGGGTGTAGCCCTTGCGACGTGAGGGGAGCTTTTCGCGCTCACGGGCGACGATGCGCTCCACGATGCGCTCGACTACCGTCTCGACACGGGCGGGCATGGACTTGGCGGCAAGCGCCTCGCCCACATCTTCCATCTCGTCCTCATCGGCGATCAGCTGGGCCGAGAGCGGCTGCGACAGCTTGGAGCCATCGCGGTAAAGCGCGTTAGCTTTGATGGCGAGCTTCCAGGACAGCATGTAGGCCGCCGCGCACTCCTCCACGCTCGCATCATTCGGCATGTTGATGGTCTTGGAGATGGCGCCCGAGATGAAGGGCTGGCTTGCCGCCATCATGCGGATGTGGCTTTCAACCGAGAGATAGCGCTTGCCGAGGCGTCCACAGGGGTTGGCGCAATCGAAGACTGGCAGGTGCTCATCCTTCAGGCCCGGAGCGCCTTCCAGTGTCATGGCGCCGCAGACATGGATGTTAGCCTTCTCGATGTCGGCCCTAGAGAAGCCGAGGGCTGAGAGCATGTCGAAGCCGAAGTCGTTCAACTGCTCGTCGGTGAGCTTGAGGGCCGACTTGCAGAAGTCTTCACCCAGCGTCCATTTGTTGAAGACGAACTTGATGTCGAAGGCGGAGGCAAGGCCAGATTCGATCTTCTCGATCTGAGCATCGCCAAAGCCTTTGGCGCGGAGCTGGATGTGGTTGAGCGTGGGCGAGTCGGCCAGCGTGCCGTGGCCCACGGCATAGCCGATGATCTCTTCGATTGCGTCCGGCGCGTAGCCCAGGGTGCGCAGTGCCTCCGGCACGGCCTGGTTGATGATCTTGAAGTAGCCGCCGCCGGCCAGTTTCTTGAACTTTACGAGCGCGAAGTCAGGTTCGATGCCGGTCGTATCGCAATCCATGACAAGGCCGATCGTTCCCGTGGGGGCAACGACGGTGGCTTGCGCATTGCGGTAGCCATGGGCCTCGCCCAGTTCCACCGCCTTGTCCCAGGCGCGGCGCGAAGCCACGGCCAGCGATTTGTCCGGCAGATCGTTCTCGTCAAGCGGAACGGGAGCCGTCGCCACACCTTCATAGCCCACGGCAGCGCCATAAGCCGCGCGGCGGTGATTGCGCATGACGCGCAGCATATGCTCGCGGTTCTTGGCAAAGCCGGGGAAGGGGCCATGCTCCTTCGCCATTTCGGCAGAGGTTGCGTAGGACACGCCTGTCATGATGGCCGAGATGGCAGCGCAAATGGCGCGGCCTTCATGGCTGTCATAAGGAATGCCGGCGGTCATCAGCAGGCCGCCGATATTGGCAAAGCCCAGGCCGAGGGTGCGGTACTCATAGGAGAGCTTGGCGATTTCCCTGGAGGGGAACTGCGCCATCAGCACCGAGATTTCGAGCACGATGGTCCACAGGCGTGTCGCGTGTTCGTAAGAAGCGATGTCGAAAGAGCCATCGTCCTTGCGGAACTGCAGCAGATTCAGGGACGCGAGGTTGCAGGCCGTGTCGTCGAGGAACATGTATTCCGAGCAGGGGTTCGAGGCGCGGATGTCGCCGGATGCCTTGCAGGTGTGCCAATCGTTGATGGTTGAATGGAACTGGATGCCAGGATCGGCGGAAGCCCAGGCGGCATAACCGATCTTGTCCCACAGGGTGCGGGCCTTCATGGTCTTCATCACTTTGTTGGTGATGCGGGCGGTGAGGTTCCAGTCGCCATCGGTTTCGACGGACCGCAAGAAGTCGTCGGTGACGCGCACGGAATTGTTGGAGTTCTGGCCGGAGACGGTGCGATAGGCCTCGCCATCCCAATCGGTGTCATAGGTGTCGAAGGCGATGTCGGTATAGCCCTGGCGCGCAAACTGAATGACGCGCTTGATGTAGTTGTCGGGCACCATGTTGCGGCGCGCATCCTTGACGGCGCGCTTCAGGGCCGGGTTCTTCTCGATCTCGAAACAGTCATTGTTCGGACCTTCGCAATTGACGCAAGCCCGCATGATCAGGGTCAGGTGCTTGCGGACGATCCTGGAGCCGGTGACGAGGGAGGCAACCTTCTCCTCTTCCTTCACCTTCCAATCGACATATTGCTCGATATCCGGATGATCGACGTCAACGACCACCATCTTGGCGGCGCGGCGCGTGGTGCCGCCTGACTTGATGGCGCCCGCTGCGCGGTCACCGATCTTGAGGAAGGACATGAGGCCGGAAGACTTGCCGCCACCCGAAAGCTTTTCGCCTTCGCCGCGAAGGTAAGAGAAGTTGGAGCCGGTGCCGGAACCATATTTGAAGAGGCGCGCCTCGCGCACCCACAGGTCCATGATGCCGCCTTCATTCACCAGGTCATCGGAGATGGACTGGATGAAGCAGGCGTGGGGCTGGGGGTGCTCATAGGCTGACCTGGAGCGGGTGAGCTTTCCTGTCTCGTGGTCAATATAATAGTGTCCCTGGCCGGGGCCATCGATGCCATAGGCCCAGTGCAGGCCAGTGTTGAACCATTGAGGGGAGTTGGGTGCGCACATCTGGCGAGCCAGCATTGCGCAATGTTCGTCATAAAAGGCGCGGGCATCGGCTTCAGTGTCGAAATAGCCGCCCTTCCAGCCCCAATAGGTCCAAGTGCCGGCCAGCCGGTTGAACACCTGCTTGGCGGAACGTTCGCCCGTGAGACGTTGTTTGCCGGAGAGACCTTCGAGGGCTACCTCATCTTCAATGGAGCGCCAGAGCCAGGAGGGGACAGTTTCTTCCTCAACGCGCTTTAGGGCTTTCGGGACCCCCGCCTTTCGGAAATATTTCTGGGCGAGAATATCGGTTGCGACCTGCGACCAGGCGGCCGGCACTTCAATGTCATCCTGCCGGAAGACGATGGAGCCGTCCGGATTCTTGATTTCACTCACCGCTTTTCGGAAGTCGATGCCATCATAAGCATCATGACCTTCCTTGGTGTATCGCCGCTCGATCTTCATAATAGTCGCCCTTTTCTATGTTCTTTTTGATCCGTGGGCGCGCGCAAGCGCCCACGGGTTTGTCCCAACCCGTGTTCAACACCACTTCCTGTCTTGGCGTATTTCGCCCCCAAATTCGTGTGGCAGGGATCAGGGCAAGCCTCTTGCCCAACCCACTTGGTTACCCACCTTTTGGCCTCACGAACTTGGATACGTACTCTATGACAAGCCCACGTTTTCGTCAATAGCTAGTGTGTTAACGCAAGGTTAATACCAGATATAGTAGGCCGCCCGCCGCGTCTCCTTTTTCGTGCCCAGATGATCATCCGATTCTCAGGGGAAGCTCAAGGTGGATTCGGCACTTAAGTCACAGTTTGATGACGGCGGGGGATAACTCCGGGGCGTCCGCTTGACAGGCGTCAAGGGGACCTGTGGTGGAGTCACAAATATATATTTTGCGCGGTCCGGGACCTGCGTAACCCGCTAGTCAAAATCCGCACAAATCCATCACCATTTCTGCAAACAACGAGTTTGCCCAGGCAAACCAAGGCCTTGTGAACTGCGCAGCATCATCCTTGTGGAAACTCTCATGCATCAGCCCGGTTTCGGCATCGGTGCGGAGAAGTGATTCCAGCAAGGAGAGCTTTTCATCCCGAGATGTGGAGGTGAGTGCCTGCATGCAGAGGGCTATAGGCCAGATGTGGTCCTTCGGCGTGTGGGGACTGCCGATTCCGGCAGCGGCTTTGCCCCGGTAGTGGAACGGGTTCTCGTCACTCAAGACGAACTTCCGTGTCGCCAGGTAGATGGGATCGTTCTTGGCGCAATAGTCGATGTAAGGCGTGGAGAGGAGGCTCGGCACGTTGGCGTCATCCATCAGGTTGTAATTGCCGAGGCCGTCCGTTTCATAAGCGTAGATTGTGCCGAGTTGCGGATGTTCAACCTTGCCAAAAGTCTCGATGCCTTCGCGGATTTCCGTGGCAAGCTTTACGGCGCTGACTTTCAACTGATCATCTGCAAGTGGAAGACCTGCGAGACGAGTGAGTGCCGTTGCCGCCATCATGTTTGATGGGATCAGATAATTGTAGGCGCAGGCATCATCGCTCGGGCGGAAGCCGGACCAGCTCATGCCCGTGTAAGCGACGGGGTTTCCGCGGCCTTCGTTAGTAAGAGTGTCTGACGGTGGTCCTTCGAGGCGTTCAAACGAGTAGGGTGAGGTTTCGTGGTGTTGTTCTTGCGCAATCGTCGCAACAATCAGCCGCGCTCCGTTGAGGAAACTTTGGTCGAGATGATCTGTTTGTCCAGTGGTTTTCCAGAGATCATGGGAGAGCAGCAGCGGCGCACACAAGGAGTCGAGTTCGTATTTGCGCTCCCAGATCCAGGCGCTCATCTCCGTCTTGTCGCGATTGTGACAGCGACCGTTGGCGGTCTCATTGAAGGCGTTGGCGTAAGGATCAATCAGAACATATTTCATCTGGCGCTTGACTACGCCGGCGATCAGCGCGGCGAATTGCTCATCTGTCTTTGCCAGTTGCAGATAGGGCCGGACCTGTGCCGCCGAGTCGCGCAGCCACATGGCCGGAATGTCGCCGGTAATCACAAAGACGCCGCCGTCATTTTGCGGTTTCAGGGTGGTGGTGAAAGTGTTGGAGAAGGTGTCCGCAAAGATGCTCGGCAAACGTGTGAACTGGGGCAGGCAGTCGGCGACCTGCTCAATCATGCGTGCCATGGACTTGGGGAGTTTGGGCGTCATGCTTCCTTTTTCATTGTGCGGACGGGCTTTGAGCTTTCAACCGGGCCCATCCACCATAGAATCGGAAGCGTTGCGAGAGATGCGGCGGCCAACAGCCACCAGCATTCATTGATGGCAAGGGTAAGAGCGGCGGGTTCAATCGAGTCCATGATGCCCAGGAGACCCATGGCATCATCGGGCGCGGGAACATCCTCCGGCGTCAATCCAAGATAGCTTGCAGCGGCGGCAGGATCAGTCTTGAGAAGTTCCAACAACCAATCACCATATTCGGGGCCACGGGTGAACATGATGGTATCCATGACGGCAATGCCGATGGCGCCACCGATATTGCGGACAACATTAAAGAGGCCAGAGGCGTCGTTCACCTGGGAGAGCGGCTGCAAGGCAAGTGCAATGCGGATCGATGGCAGCACGCAGAACATGACCGTCGCGCCGCGGATTACCTGGGGCCAGAAGACTTCGTTGTAGTCCGAGTTGACTGTCAGGAAGGCGTTGAGGCCGAGGCCCACGCCAAAGACAGCAAAGCCCAGCGCCGTGAGCAGACGGGCATCGAAATAGCGGTCAATCTGCACGATGAAGGGGGCCACGAAGATCTGTGTGACGCCCATCACGACGGTGATGAGGCCGATGGCAAGGGGCCCGTGGCCGCGGACAAAGGCCAGGAACACGGGAAGAATATAGACGGTTGCGAACAACACAAAGCCAAAGAGGAAACTTATGGCGCAGCCGAAGGCGAGTGCACGATCGCGCAACAAATAGAAGTGAATAGCCGAGGAGGCCCGGCGAAGAGAGAGGACGAGGCAAATTGCCGAGACGACGAAATAACCAAGAACGGTGGTACTCAGCCAGCCGTGTTTTGGAGCCTCCTTGAGACCGACAATCAACAGCGCCAATGACAGACCGAAGGCAATCAGAGTCAGCCAATCGAGTTCCTTGAGGACCCGCCAATTGGGGCTTTCTTTCGGAAGAGCGAGGACACCAACAACAAGCGCCAAGATGCCGGGCGCGATATTGATGAGAAACACCCAATGCCAGGAGGTGTTCTCGGTAATCCATCCGCCAATAAGGGGGCCAAGCGTGGGACCGAGGATGGCGAGAAAACCACCGACCGTGGTGGCAAGAGTCTGTTCGATGCCTTTGGGGAACATCAGGAAGACGGCCGAGAAGACGAGCGGGATGAGGACGCCGCCGGCGAAGCCTTGCAGCACCCGCCAGAACATCAGATCCCAGAACCCAAAGCTTGCTGCGCATCCGGCGGAAGCAATGGTAAACAGCACAATGGCGATGGCGAAGAGCCGGCGCTTGGCAAAGACCCGCATCAGGAGGCCAATGATCGGAATGGCGACAACCTCGGCAATGAGATAGGATGTCTGCACCCAGCTCATGCGTTCGGGGCCGATGCCAAGGTCCTCTTCGATGACATGAAGCGAGGTGACGACCACCTGGATGTCGAGAATCGCCATGAACATGCCGATGCACAGCGCCACGTACCCGGCCCAGCGCCTGAAGGTGGGCAGGTGAAAGTGCGTGGAAGCTTCGGGAAGAGGGGCGTGATTCATCGCTGGTGGCAGTCTGGCTTGGCGGCGGCCCTTTGGCTAGGGGCGCTATGCCCGCAGCAAGTGTCCGCGCTGAACTGGGAAGGGCATGACAAGTTCTTTCACGAAGCCCAGCCAATCGAGGAATTGACGGAAGGTGTGCCACCGCCCCTCACGAAGCCCCTGGCTGATTGCGCCGAACTTCGCCGCAAACATGAGGCCAATAGCTATGAGCAGGTGGCTCTGCCCGGCATGAATTGCACCGAGAAGAAGCTGTAGCCCCGCATGGCGCAGGATGATTTCAAGGATTGGATCGGGCGCAGTGTGACGCGCCACGATGTGGTGACGGAGCGGGTCGCTGAACAATTTCGCGCAACGCTTTCCCCGCACCTGTTCAATGCCTCTTGCCCACCCGGGTTGCATTGGTGCCTTGCTATCCCTGCGCATCCGCCTGAAAATCTCGGGCCGGATGGTGCTGAGAAGAAGGGGCTGTTCCTGCCACCCATTGATCTGCCCAAGCGCATGTGGGCGGGAGGGAGTGTAGAGACGTTCAGTTCATTTCGGCGTGGCGATGAGGTGGAGCGGGTCTCGCGCATTGCCGACATCAAGTGGCGCGACGGCGCAAGTGGCAGATTGTGTATCGTCTCGGTGGTCCATGAGCTCAGTGCGCGTGGTAGTCTTGTGGTGCGGGAGCGCCATGATCTGCTGTTCCGGGATGGCGGCATTGCCAGGCAATCGCCTGAGGCGCAGCAAATGCCGCCCGGCGAATTGCAATGGAAGGTCGAGGCGTCTCCGTTGCTGTTGTTCCGTTTCTCTGCACTCACCTTCAATGGCCATCGCATACACTACGATCTACCATATGCGCGGGATGTGGAAGGCTATGACGGCCTGCTGGTGCATGGGCCGCTGCAGGCAACCTTGATGTTGAACCAGCTTTCGGTCGTGCAAGGCAGTGTGCCGCGGAAATTTGACTATCGCTGCGTGGCGCCGCTGACGGCAGGACAGACCTTCAGCGTGATGTGCGACAATGGCGGAGGACGCATCGTGAGTGCAGCAGGCGTCACAACGCTCGAAGCAACCGCACAATGAAAAACCGCCCGGATTGGGCCGGGCGGTTTTGATTTCGCAAGGACCGAAGGATCAGCCCTTGGCTTCCTCGGCGGCACGTTCGGCTTCCGCTTCCTCAAAGAGAGCTTCGGCCTGGGCGCGCACTTCAGCGCGGTCAGAGGCGGGACCCGTGAGCACTTCACCACGGGCTTGTGCCGCGGCTTCGTCCTCGGAGCGGGCGACGTTCACCTGCACATTGACCGACACTTCAGGATGAAGCGCCACAGCCACTGTATAAACGCCGATGGTCTTGATGGGGCTCAGAAGCTCCACATGGTTGCGGTTCACGGCAACGCCTGTTGCAGCGGATGCTGCCTCGGCGATGTCGCGCGGGGAAACGGAACCATAGAGCTGGCCTGATTCACCGGCTTGGCGGATGATGACAAAGCTCTTGCCATCAACCTTCTTGGCTTCAGCTTCAGCACCCTTGCGGGCGTCTGCATTCTTGGCCTCAAGGCTGGCGCGCTGGGTTTCGAACTTGGCCTTGTTGGCCTCGTTGGCACGCAGTGCCTTGCCGCGCGGCAGAAGGAAGTTACGGGCATAGCCCTCCTTCACCTTCACAACTTCGCCCATGTGGCCGAGCTTGGAGACACGTTCGAGAAGAATGACTTCCATATTGTCCTCCTTAACCGATCACGTATGGCAGCAGGCCCAGGAAGCGGGCGCGCTTGATCGCCTGGGCGAGCTCACGCTGCTTCTTGGTTGAGACTGCAGAAATGCGGGATGGCACGATCTTGCCGCGCTCGGAAATGTAGCGCTGCAGCATGCGGACGTCCTTGTAGTCGATCTTTGGCGCGTTGGAGCCAGAGAAGGGGCAGGTTTTCCTACGGCGGAAAAACGGCCGGCGGGCTTGTGCTTCAGCCATCAGTTGAACTCCTCTGTCACATCTTCATCGTCGCGGCGGCGTTCAGAGCGGCGCATCATGGCCGACGGACCACCTTCCAGCTCTTCGACGCGCACCGTCATGAAGCGGATCACGTCTTCGGAAATCGATTCCTGGCGCTCCACCTCGGCGATCGGTGCATAGGGGCCCGAGATGTTGAGGAGCACCATGTGGGCCTTGCGATTCTTCTTGATGCGGTAGGTGAGGGACTTGACGCCCCAGCTTTCCACCTTCTCCACCTTGGCGCCGCCTGCAGCGATCACGCCCTTATAGTGTTCCACCAGCCCATCGACTTGGGCGGTGGTTGCGTCTTGGCGAACCAGGAACACATGTTCATAAAATGCCATGCTTGGCTTTCCTTTCTCACATTTCCCGAAGGCACCGGCGCGAAGCCTCTTTCAAACACCTTCAGTGAGAAAGGTTCAAAAGACCGGTCAGACAAGAGCGGTAACACCGGAAGACGTTGTTCTTGGGCCAAAATCCTTGTCCGAAAAGTCGAACAACTTTTCGGGATTTTGGCCTGAACCTCTATCTGGTTGCCCAGATCTTCCGTTCAGCCACCGGCCAGATGCCTTTGGTTGAGCGGGCTTATGGCGGAACGGGCCGGGAAAGGCAATAGGCTCAAGTAGTTGCCAATTCTATTACTTTTTCAATATCTTGGTCGGCGGAGAAGGTCTTGAAATCAGCCTCCCCTGCAAGCGCTGGCTCCAGCAATCTGTGATACTCCACTTTCTTGACGGCGATGGCGCCGAACTGGGTCAGGTGGTGGTTGACGAATTGCGCATCGAGCAGCGTGAAGCCGCCAAAGCGAAGGCGCGCCACGAGATGCACCAGGCAAACCTTGCTGGCGTCCGTCTCGCGACTGAACATGCTTTCACCGAAAAAGGCGGCGCCGATCTTCACGCCATAGAGACCGCCGACGAGTTTGCCATCTCTCCACGCCTCTAACGAGTGGGCGCAGTTGATCCTATGGAGTTGGGTGTAGAGCGAGATGATGCGGCTGTTGATCCATGTATCCTTGCGTCCGGGGCGTTTCTCGGCGCAGGCGCGGATCACATCGCCAAAGGCCGTGTCGATGCGGATTTCGTACTTCCTCTGCCGCACGGACTTGCGCAGCGAGCGAGAGACATGGAAGTGATCGAGTGGTAATACGCCGCGCTCGTCCGGTTCGATCCAGTAGAGGGCAGGGTCATCGGCGCTTTCCGCCATGGGAAAGACACCCGCCGCATAGGCCCGGAGCAGGATTTGCGGCGTAATCGCGGTCATGGAATCAGGGAGTGTTGCGCTCGAGGTATTTCTCGAGCCAATGGATATCATAGTGTCCGTCGATGATGTCATTCTCGAGCAGCAGATTCTGGAACAGCGGAATGGTGGTTTCAACGCCATCCACCACGAATTCGGAGAGCGAGCGGCGCAGCCGCATCATGCATTCGGCGCGCGTTTTGCCGAAGACGATCAGCTTGCCGATGAGGCTGTCATAGTAGGGAGGGATGCGGTAACCGGAATAAAGTGCGCTGTCGACGCGCACGCCGAGACCGCCCGGGAAGTGCACCGAGTCGACGCGGCCCGGCGATGGCGCGAAGGTTGCTGGGTTTTCGGCATTGATGCGGCATTCAATGGCATGACCTGAGAATTGGATATCTTCCTGCGTCATCGCCAACTTCGCGCCAGAGGCCACCCGGATTTGCTCTTGCACGAGGTCGAGCCCAGTGATTGCTTCCGTCACCGGATGTTCCACTTGCAAGCGCGTGTTCATCTCGATGAAGTAGAATTCGTCATTCTCATAAAGGAATTCGATGGTGCCCACGCCCTCATAACTCAGTTCGCGCATTGCCTTGGCGACGCGCGCCCCGATTTCATCACGCTGGTGGGCATTGAGGGCAGGGGAGTGTGCCTCTTCCCAAATCTTCTGGTGGCGGCGCTGCAGCGAACAATCGCGCTCGCCCAGGTGCACGGCGTTGCCCTGGCCATCGCCAAGCACTTGAATCTCGATGTGGCGAGGCTTCTCGAGATACTTCTCGATATAGACTTCGCCATTGCCGAAGGCGGCCTTGGCTTCGGTCTGGGCGGTTGCCATCGCAATTTCGAGGTCGTCTTCGTTGCGCGCGACCTTCATGCCGCGGCCGCCGCCGCCTGCCGTTGCCTTGATGATGACGGGGTAGCCAATGGATTTTGCCGCCCGCCGTGCTTCGGCAATATCAGCAACACCGCCTTCTGAGCCGGGTACGACTGGAATGCCCAGCGCCTTGGCCGTGCGCTTAGCTTCGATCTTGTCTCCCATGGTGCGGATGTTTTCCGCCGAAGGGCCTATGAACTTGATATCGTGTTCCTTCAGGATTTCGGCAAAGCGCGCGTTCTCGGAGAGAAAGCCGTAGCCGGGATGGACAGCCTCGGCTCCAGTGATCTCGCAGGCCGAAACGATGGAAGCAACATTGAGATAGCTGTCCTTGGCGGGCGGTGGGCCGATGCAGACGCTTTCATCGGCGAGCTTCACATGCATTGCATCGGCATCGGCCGTGGAGTGAACAGCCACCGTGTGGATGCCGAGTTCACGGCAGGCGCGCAGCACGCGGAGCGCAATCTCGCCCCGATTGGCAATGAGGATCTTCTCGAACATCTCTTACTCGATCACCACCAGGCCTTCGCCAAATTCCACGGGCTGGCCGTTCTCCACCAGAATGGCCGTGACCTTGCCGGATTTTGGCGCCGGAATCTGGTTCATGGTCTTCATGGCTTCGATGATGAGCAAGGTCTGACCCTGTTTCACCTCTGCGCCGATAGACACAAACTGTGGAGAGCCGGGAGAAGCCGAAAGATAGATTGTGCCAACCATGGGCGACTTCACCGTTCCAGGATGATCGCCTGCAGGCTCGGCTGCAACGGGTGCAGGAGCCGCCTTTGCGACAGCCGGGGCTGCAACCGCCGCCACATGATGCACGGCCGACATCGCCTTCGACACGCGCACGCGGATGCCCTTCTGCTCAAGTTCGATTTCACTCAGGCCAGTTGCATTCAATATCTCGGCCAGATTGTCGACGAGTGTGAGTTCGGGTGAGCGGCTGGGGCTTTGTGGCTTCTTTGCGGCGGCCATGGGTTTCCCTTTTTATAGAACGCAATGGCTCACCCAAATCAAAGCGGGTTGGCCTCTTCGAGTGACAGATGGCGCAGTTATATGTGACCTGTCAAATGCAGTCCAATGAGCTTTGGCGGGTACGGCCAGCCGAATTATCTCAGCAGAGCTTGCAACCGCCGCCGGAACGCACCTCGGCGATGGCGGATTCAAGAGCATCGAGCGGCAGATAGCCTGGAAAGACTTTGTCATCGACGATGAAAGCCGGTGTGCCGTTGAGCTTCAGTGTCTTGGCGAGATCATAGTTGGTGGAAACAGTGTTCAGGATTTTCTGGTCCTTCATGTCTTCGGTGAGCTTTGCGACATCAAGGCCTTGCTCCTTGGCGATCTCTAGCACCACTACATCTGTGACTTGTCCTTCGTGGGCAAACATGGCCTGATGGAAGGGCCAGTATTTTCCCTGCCGGATGGAGGCGAGCGCCGCCTTGGCGGCAAATTCGGAGTGCTGACCAAAGATCGGGAACTCTTTCAGCACAATCCTGAGGTTCTTGTCTTTCTCTACAAGCGCCTGAACTTCGCTGACCGAGCGTTTGCACCAGCCGCAATTGTAATCCATGAATTCGACGATCGTGACATCGCCCTTTGGGTTGCCGATCACGGCATCGCCGTCGTGGCGGAAGACAACATCCTTCTGCTTGGCAAGGCCTTCGGTGCGGGCGATTTGCTCGTCTTGCTGGTCCTGCTGTTCCAGCTTGTCGGCCATCTCGCGCAGGATTTCCGGATGCTCAAGCAGGTAGGAGCGGATGAAATCGCCCATCTCCTGCTTCTGCTGGTCAGTGAGCGATTGCGCAGAGACAGGCCACGTCAATGCCATCATAGCGGCTGCGGCGATGGCAAGGTTGCGAAGTGGTGTCATTTCATCCTCTGAGATTGGCGCCGCAAAGTGCCGGATTGCCATTTGAGAAGCAAATGGCAATTGCGTGATGGTTTAACCTTTGTTTTCGGCAAAGGTCAGAAGGTCATTGGCCCGGAGCCATTCCCTTGAGCCTTTCTTGAAGCGGGCTTGCGCTTTCTTCGCCTTCTCGATGGCCAGCGGTTTTTCGCCGGTTATCCAGTAGTATTCAGCGGTAGCTAAATCGGCGCGAGCGAGATCGCCCTTGAGGGCATGGGCCTGAGCTTCATATTTGAAGATGACGGGGGCCTCGCCTTCGGTCTTCTTAGCCAGCACCAGAAGCTTGAGGGCCTGATCGGCTTTTGCCGCATCGCTCGTGGCAAGTAAAATCTGGGCGTGAAGCATTTGCAGCAAGCCATTGTTGGGAAGTATTTTTCGCGCTTTCTCAATGGCTGGCAGCCCACGTGCCGGCTGGCCGTTTTCAAGCAGTGCCTGGGCCTTCAATTCCCAGAAATAAGGGTTTTGCGGCACGTCGCTTGTCAGGCTGTCGAGAACAGGCAGGGCGTTTTTGATATCGCCACGCCGGTACATGGCGATGGCCCTTGCATAACGCGACTCCAACGAGGTGTCAGAAGAAGGATAGCGCTGGAAGACACGCTGGGATGATTGCATGTAGCCCATGAGCTTTGCCTTGATCAGCTCATAGCGCAGGACCTGGGCTGGATTGTCAGGTCTGCCGAAATATGGCGATCTCTTCGCTTCCATCTCCAGATTGCGGATACGATCTAACGGCATGGGATGGGAGAAGAGATAAGGATCCGATTGGCTGGTGGAGGCGATCGACTCATTTGCCAGCTTCTGGAAGAGCGTCAGCATGCCTTGCGGGTCTTGCTTAGTGGCATTGAGGAACTTGAGACCAGCCTGGTCGGCCGACGCTTCCATGGAGCGCTGGTAGGAGAGGAAGTTGCGCTGGGCGATGCCTTGGCTTCCCAGCATGATGCCTTGTCCCGCCTTCGCAGCCTGGGGATTGCCAGAAGCTGCGCCGCCAACTGCAGCGGCAACACCCACCAACATACCGATGATGCTCTGCGTCGAGGCGCGCGCCAGCTCGTTCTTGAGCTTTGCCAAGTGGCCGCCTGCGATATGGCCCGTTTCATGGGCGATCACGCCGATCAGTTCGTCGGGCGATTTCGTTCTTGAGAAGAGGCCGGTGTTGACGAAGATGCGCTGGCCGCCAGCCACGAAGGCGTTGATGCGGTCATCGGCGATAATATAGACATGGACGTCGCCCGGATTGATTCCCGCCGCGCTGAAAATCGGTCGGGAGATCGTGCGAAGGTAGCCCTCGATCTCGGCGTCACGGATCAGGTTTGGGCCGGTCTGCTTCTTCTCTTCCGCAAGCGCAGGCGCGAGCAGGGAAGCCGCCAGACAGGCGGTGAGAGTCACTCTCAGTATGTTTCCGAGCCGTGAAATCACGGGCAGCCTCATCGTCTTGAAATGTGCCGGTTTTGAGGCCCGGTGCCAGCCATCAATCGTTCTTGACCAGCTTTGGGCGGGCGCGGGGCAGCTGCTCATTGGCCTGGATGATGCCAAGGCGGCGCGCTACTTCCTGATAGGCTTCAACAAGGCCGCCCATGTCGCGGCGGAAGCGGTCTTTGTCGAGCTTGTCCTTGGTGGCGATATCCCAAAGCCGGCAATTGTCGGGGCTGATCTCATCAGCCAGCACGACTCGCATCATGTCGTTCTCATAGAATCGCCCGAACTCCAGCTTGAAGTCCACAAGCCTGATGCCAATGCCGAGGAAGAGGCCCGAGAGGAAGTCATTGATGCGCACCGTCATATGCACGATGTCGTCCATCTCCTGGGGCGTTGCCCAGCCGAAGGCGGTGACATGTTCTTCCGTCACCATGGGATCGCCCAGCTTGTCGTTCTTGTAATAGAGCTCGATGATGGAGCGTGGCAGAGCCGTTCCTTCCTCAATGCCAAGGCGCTTCGAGAGTGAACCCGCGGCCACATTGCGCACTACCACTTCAAGCGGAATGATCTCAACGGCGCGCACCAACTGCTCTCTCATGTTGAGCGAGCGGATGAAATGAGTGGGAAGGCCCATGTCATTGATCTTGTTGAAAAGGAATTCGGAAATGCGCTGGTTCAAGACACCCTTGCCGTCGATCACCGCCTTCTTTTCGGCGTTGAAAGCGGTGGCATCGTCCTTGAAATGCACCACGACGGTATTAGGCTCAGGACCCTCGTAAAGGATCTTGGCCTTGCCCTCATAGATGCGGGTACGCTTGTTCATATGGTGTATCCTCAATGACGCCTGCCCTTCGGCCGACCCTAGCACGGGGCCAGCCCTACACTGACTAGAATCTCTTATGGGTGGAAAACTGGCGCTGCCTATAGAATATTCTGTTGCAATGCACAATGGCTGGGCGCTCGATCATCTTTGGTTGATTTAGGGATGCCCGCCCCCTAATTGAAGCCCCATTCAATTGCCTGAATCAAGGGAGTTTTCCATGACCACGTTCGACAAGCGCGAAGAGGGCTTCGAGAAGAAGTTCGCCCATGACGAAGAGCTTCAGTTCAAGGCCACGGCGCGCCGGAACAAGCTTCTAGGGCAATGGGCCGCCGAAAAGATGGGACTCACCGGCGATGCCGCCGCAGCCTACGCCAAGGAAGTGGTCGCTTCGGATTTCGAGGAAGCAGGCGATCACGATGTCCTGCGCAAGGTGCTGGCGGATTTCAAGGCCAAGGGCGTTAACCAATCTGAGCACCAGATTAGGCGCACCATGGAAGAATTGATGGCGGAGGCCATTTCCCAGATCAAGGCATCCTGATCTTGTCGGGCCCTTCTTTCTCGATCCGCAAGCGGCTGGCTGACTGCAAGGCCGCAGGCAAACCTTTCGTGTTCCCATGGGTCGGCATGCCCGGCGTGGCGCAGGCTGCGCAGATCGCCCGCATGGGTTTTGACGCAGTGGCGCTCGACCTCCAGCATTCCACAATAGACATGGGCGAGGCCGCCAAGATGGTGGCCGCCATCAACATGGTGGGAACGCCCTCCGTACTCCGCATCCTGTGGAATGATCCGGGGATTGTGGGGTTTGCCTTCGACATGGGAGCTGCGGCAGTGATCGCGCCCATGACCAATTCCGTGGCACAGGTGGAAGCTTTGGTGAAGGCCGCGAAATATCCGCCTGTGGGGCAAAGAAGCTGGGGCGGCTACACCATGCTTCAGGCGGCGGGTGTCACGGCCGCCGAATATCTCAAGGAATCGAACAAGCAGACGCTGGTCTTCGCCATGGTGGAGACACAGGATGCACTGGACGTGCTGGACAAGATCGCGGCGGTGAAGGGCCTCGATGGATTGTTTGTGGGGCCTTCGGATTTGTCGATCGCGCTTTCAAATGGTGCGAAGATTGACCGGCTGGGCGCGCAAACACTCGATGTGATGAAGAAGGTCGCCGCCAGCTGCATGGCCAAAGGCCTTGTCGCCGGCGCGTTTGCTGGCACCATTGACGGTGTCAAAGCCTATCACGAGATCGGTTTTGAGTTCATCGCGGGTCCGACGGATACGGAATTGTCGAGGATGGGGGCGACAGCTTTTCTCACGGATGTGGGGAAGGGTTAGCTGCAGCACTTCCAGGGCACGCGCCGGCTCACTGAATAAATTGTATGATCTCGTTTGCCACGTCTTCGTCGTGGCCGAGCCAAATGTGCCCGCCACTGGGATAAATCACAAGACGCGCAGTTGGCACCCGTGCTGCAATTGTCCTTGCCGTTTCGTCAGTGCCAAACAGGTCGTCTTCAGTTGAGATAACAAGCATAGGCGGCCTGATGCTTGCCAAGTCGATGCTTGCCGCGCTTCCGGCATATAGAGCGTCATTGCGCATGCCGTTTGTGCGCTGACTGATGGGTTGCAGTTCGTGAAGGATGACTTCCGCGCGCTGCCGTTCTTCGGGAGTAACCTCCTCAAGTAATTGCGGCGTTGTGGCGAGCAATGTCCTTATCATTTGCTTTGGTACAAGTTTGGTGGTTGCCCAGAACAAGAAGTCGGAAGTCAACAATCTGCTGACCAGAAATTGCTGAAATGCCGTGAACTCCACAGGATCTCGGTTGGTCAGATTGGCAGCAGGCACAAGCAGAATAAGTTGCGAACATCGATCAGGGTGTCGCAAAGCAAATTGAGCCGCTGGGAGGGCTCCCGCAGAGCCGCCAACCACCGCCAACTTCTCGATTCCAAGATGGTCGAGCAACTCAACGAGGCTGTCGGCTTGATTTTCTGGTGACGGGTCTTTCGGGAAATCGGTTTGGAGATAGCCAAAGCGCGATGGTGCAATGACCTGCACTCCCTTTTCGATCAGCCTGTGGGCGAAGCGCAGGCCTTGATCAAATCCGCCTCCGGTTCCATGGATCATCAAAAGTGGGTTGCCGCTTCCGGCCACCGCATATTCCAGTTTCCCATGTTCTGTCTGGATAACAACGCTGTTCTGGGAAACGCGCCGCTTGGCTGCTGCAAGCGTGTCAGTATAGGAGCCAATCGAAAAGCCAACGCCAAGTAGTGCGCCACTAGTTATTGCAGTTCCAACTGATAGAAGTACGCGGCGGTTCATGACCAATTCAAGATCCTGCTCTTGCTGCGGCTGGTTGTTTACCCGCACTTTGGCTCTTGCAATTTGACTTTGATCAAGCACCGCTACCGTGTGAACACCCACCCGTTGCATTACCGCGGGATGCAGAATTCCCGCGAAGGTGGACCGCAGCTCTCTTAAACATTTAGGAAAAGCTGCGGCCCGCCGCAGGCAACGCGCCCAGTCCTTCAGTTGAACAAGTACCCGGTCCACCACGCTGCATCAGACGTGAAACGGATGGTGAGAAGGCCGATCCCGGAGATCGTGCCTGCGATAAGAGCTATGGTGTTGAAGTCCTTCTGGTTCAGGGTCCGGACCTGCCTGTTTGCTTCGCCGCGCGAAATGAACAGGCCCAACGTGAACGACGCATCGATCAACATGGCGTAGTAGTGCGCAGGCGGCAGCGGCCAACTTCCACCTTCCAGTAACACAGCCATTGCAAAGCGGACCACGAGGACCGCTGCAAAGGCGAGAAACATGAAACGGGTCTTGGAAGATTTTGCCGGGATCATTGAGCTTCCGGTCAATTGTTCTGAAGGTTCACGGGTTCGGCAGCAAGGCGTTGAGTTGATTGGAAGAGAGAGTGCCGTTGAAAGCCGTATCAAGCCTTCCTTGTTTGAGCTCGTCAAGGCACGCGCGCGTTGCAGTCATGGCTTTGCGGTAGAGTGCCCCGCCGATACTCACCCGCTTGACGCCGGCTTCTGCCAAGACTTGCAGCGGAACGCCGGGACCAACCACTACATTCACGGGCTTTGGCGAAACTGCTTGCACGATCCTGCGTATGCTCGCCATGTCAGGGAGTCCCGGCGCAAAGAGTACATCTGCTCCAGCCTCTGCGAAGGCCACAAGCCGGCGCACTGTGTCGTCGATATCAGGCCTGCCATTAAGATAGTTGTCAGTCCTGCCGGTCAGCAAAATTCGCCCTTTCGCCGCCTTTGCCGCAGCGACCATGCGTTGTACGGCATGGTCAAAATCATGAATCGGCTTTTCCGGGTTTGCAGTTGTATCTTCAATACCCAAACCGGCGAGCCCCGCAGCAATTGCCGCCTCCACGGTGGCGGTGCAATCATCAGGAGATGACCCAAAACCGTCTTCCAGGTCGCCGTTGACGGGCAGTCCCGTAGCGCGTGCCATCAGAGCCGCATTGGCGATTGCATCGTCGCGGCTGATGGCGTGAGCTCCGTCCTCCTTGCCTGCAGCAAATGCGATGGCGAGGGACGATGAACCAATCGCTTGAAAACTCAGATCTTTCGCAATCAATGCCGACAAGCTATCCCAGCAGTTTGCCATGATGAAGGCTCCTGGAGCGCTATGCAGTGATTTGAAAGAATTGTAGCTATGGATTTGGTTCATTGAAGCATCTCACCTTGCTGTACGTGCCACTTGTTGCCTGTATATCCATGGTAACCACATTTCCTTCGCAGATATGTCAGCAGTGCCGGGCCTCGTTTGCAACCATTTGACGACTTTGCCATTTCCCGCCAAAACCCTTGCCCCATGGACAAAGCTGAAGCCAAGTTGCTGCCCGCCCAGGAAGAAGTTCTCGCCAAATTGATTGCGCTGGTTCAGGCGGCGGGGCCGTTGTCGGCGCAGACAGACAAGTATTTCACCAACACCAGCCGGATCGTGGCGGCGAACGGCGATACGGAAGTCACCTTTGCCGTCTTCATGCGAAGCCGCGTGGTGGCGGCACTGGAACCCGCCATCCGCCTTGCCCGCGCGCTTGTGCCCGGTGTCAAGATCAAGCGCTTCGCGGAAGAGGGCGAGGTGGTGCCGGCCGAGCGCAAGCTCTTGGAGATTTCCGGCTCCATGCAAGCACTGTCGGAAGTGGAAACACTTTATCTTCAGAAGGTCGGCTTTCCCTGCGTCTGCGCCAACAATGCCTATGAGATGTGCCTTGCCATGCCGGGCTCTTCCTTCATGGACATGCATGCGCGCCACGGTTCGGGCGCGGAGATGAATATTCTCGCTGCCTATGGCGCAATGGTGGGAAGCCGCGCGGCCCGGCACAAGAATCGCGGTGTGAAAGGCTTCGTCGGCTCCTCGCAGGATCTCACCGCGCCGTTTTTTGGCTCCAAAAGCGGAATGGGCACCATGCCTCATGCGCTCGTTGGCTACACCAAGGGCGATGTGCTGGAGTCACTCAAGCTTTTCGAGAAATCCATTCCGGAAGCGCAGGCGCTCATTGCACTCGTTGATTACACGGGCGAGGAAATTTCGGATTCGCTGCGCTGCGCCCGCTGGTTCTATGACGAGAAGAAGTTGCACGAGAAGGGCAAGACTTTCGGCGTGAGGCTCGACACCCATGGCGGACGCTTTGCCGAAGGCCTCGACTTTGAAAAGTCTGTCGATGTGGTGGGGCAGTGGCTCGATGTTTCGGGCGAATACAACATCGTGGAAACGGTGCTTGGGGGCCGGGCCTTCCAGCTCGACCCTTCCAACATCCTGGTTGACAAGGTGCGCCGCATTCTCTTCGGCAAGGGTGTTACCGTCGCTTCCGCCATCCATGTGCGCTTGGAGCTGGACAAGGCAGGTTTCAAGGATGCCACGATTGTCGGCTCTTCCGGTTTCGATCCGCAAAAATGCCAGATCATGGGGGCGGCCCGCGCGCCGCTCGACATGGTGGGGACAGGCTCCTTCCTCCCTGCAACCCTCACCGAAACCTATGCCACGGCGGATATCATCGCCTATGGCGGCGTCAAGCGCGTGAAGGTGGGCCGGGAATTCCTGTTCGACCAATAACGGTAATGTGAGCGGGCATTCCGCGATTGCACGGCGCAGCCATTTGACTGTGACTGGCTTTGTGTCAGATTAACTGCGGGGCATATCGAGGCTGGGGAATCGCATGAGAAGGTTCATTCTGGGCGTGTTGGCTGCTGTAATGGCGGTGGCACTGGTTACAGTTGCGGCTGAAGCTGCTCGGAAACGGCCAAGGACGCCGGCGCCCGTGCAGGTCCATATCGACATTTCCTCTCAGCGCATGTCCGTGAGAGTGAACGGATTTCCTTACGCCCATTGGAAAGTGTCAACGGCTCGCAGAGGCTACTATACGCCGCGCGGCAGCTTTGGCGTCACGCGCATGGCCAAGGTCTATTACTCGCGGAAGTACGACAATTCGCCGATGCCGAATTCTGTGTTCTTCCACGGGGGTTATGCCATCCACGGGTCATACTATGTGAAGTCGCTTGGGCGGCCCGCTTCACATGGCTGCGTGAGACTGCATCCCCAGAACGCAGCCGCGTTGTACGCCTTAATCCAACGGCATGGCCGGCGCGCGCGCATCACGCTGACAAATTAGGCTCACTTATTCGGGGCCCCCGGTCGCTTGACGGCGGACCGGGGCTCTTCCATTTTAGCGCATCGGGCGAGCAGGTGGAATCGCCTGCGAAGCGAAAGATGCGCCAGATCCAAAGTGTTACAGCAGCCTGTCGACGGTCAATTGACCGCAGGCTGCTGTAATGGCTGACAAGGAGAAAATGATGAGCCGCGTGGCGTTGATAACGGGCGGAGCGCAGGGGCTGGGAGCAGCAACGGCCAAGCGGTTCCTGCTCGACGGCTTTGCGGGCGTTGTGCTGGTGGACCGGAATGCCGCCCGGCTTGAGCAGGAAGCTAAAGTGCTCGAGGACGCAGGAAGAGCTGTGCCGTTCGTTGCCGATTTGAGGGACGATGCAACGCCGGAGAAGTCCGTGGCATTCGCGCTCAAGGAATTCGGTAGGCTGGATGTGCTCGTCAACGCTGCCGGGAATACCGAACGCTGCGGCGTGCCCGACGCCAGCGTCGAGGCCTATCACCGGCTATTCGATGTGAATGTGAAGGCGCCGCTCTTCATGATGCAGAAGGCTGCCGCTGCGATGATCAAGGGCGGAGGAGGAGTCATCATCAATATCTCTTCCATGCTGGCCCATGGCGGGCCACCGGATATCGGCATCTATTCGGGGTCAAAAGCCGCGCTTGTTGGCCTCACCAAGAACGCGGCCAATGCCTACAAGCGCCAAGGGGTGCGGGTGTTCTGCATCAATCTCGGCTGGGCCAATACGGAAGGCGAGCACAATCTGCAGACGGGCTTTCATAAGCAGCCGCAGAATTGGGCTGAGCTTGCCGGACAAAAAGTTCCTTTTGGCCGCCTGATTTCAGCGGAAGATGTGGCGGGGGTCTGCGCCTTCCTTGTTTCGCCGCCTGCGCAAATGATGACGGGTGCTGTCATCGACTATGAGCAGATGCCGATCGGCACCTATGACTTCCATCCCATGGTGGCGCGGGAGTAGCGCTTGATTGCGCTATTGCGCAGGCGCTTGCGCGGAGATTGCCAGATGGGCCTGCTTTTCCGTGATCTTGGCTTCGCCCAAGCACCATTTGCGGAAGGCTTCGACCATGGGAGCGACTTCACCAGGCTTCGTGATGACGTAATAAGCGAATTGCCGGGGTGCCTTCAGTGAGAGTTCGAATGGCTTCACAAGGCGGCCCGCCGCCAAATCGTCGGCTACGAGGTTTGAGTCGCCAAGTGCAACGCCCATGCCATCAATGGCGGCTTGCACCGCGAAGGATGTTTGGCGGAAATGAAGGCCCGCCTTGTCATCGAAATCGGGGACTCCTGCCGCCTTCATCCACATGTTCCAGTTGGGCCATGACAGACCGGCGGCCGCATCCCAGTCGAGGTGGATCAGGGTGTGCTTGAGGAGGTCGCGGGGTGTCCGCAGCGGCTTTTCCTTGGTGATGATGGAGGGGTTGCACACCGGAAACACGAAATCCTGGAAGAGAAGCTCCGATTGCAGGCCGGGATACTTGCCTTCGCCGAAGCGGATGGCGACGTCGATATCCTCCCGGTCGAAATCAACCACCGCATGGGAAACATCGAGCCTTACATCGGCGCCGGGCTGGGTAGCCAGAAACTCATCAAGCCGAGGTACCAGCCATTTGGCGGCCAGAGAAGGTGGGGCCGAGACCTTCAATTGTTTACGATTTTCTAATCTTCTGATCCGGAACAGGGCCCGGCTGAGGGTCTCCAGGCTGTCATGGGCGGCTGTATAGAGGATTTCCCCGGCTCGGGTCAGGCGCATGGTGCGGCTCGTGCGCGTGAAAAGCTCAGCGCCAATCTGTTCTTCTAACTCCTTGATTTGATGGCTTATTGCGGCAGGCGTGACATTGATTTCGGAGGCCGCTTTGGTGAAATTCAGATGCCGTGCGGCGGCATCGAAAGCACGCAAAGAGCGCAATCCGGGGAAGAACTCAATCATGGCGAAATCGTGACCATCTTCAAGTTTCTTTTGATGATGGAGTGAGAATTAGTCGCTTCTCTTTTTCTAGGCAAGTGCATAAATTACGAGCATCAAACAAATTGATTTGAAGAAAGAGAAACGCCCATGACCCGCTTTATCGCCCGCGCCGCCCAATCGGTCCGCAGTGCTTTCACCCTCGATGCCGCAACGACCCGTATGCTCGAGAAGACCTATGTCGAGGTTTCCCTGAATTCCCGCCTCTGGGCGAATTAAGGAACTCCCCGGAGCCTCTCCCAAGAGGCTCCCTGTTGCCTGCACTCAGGGCCGTCCCTCGGGGCGGCCCTTTTTCATTGGGCTAGCGGCCTTTCCACACAGGCTTGCGCTTTTCAGCGAAGGCCTTGGCGCCCTCAAGCTGGTCCTCGCTTGAATAGAGTGTGTCCACGGTCTTGAGCTTGCGCTTGGTCACCATGTCAAAGGCCTGCTGGATCGGCAGATGCATGGTCTCGCGGCTGATCTCCTTGATGCAGGCATAGACGAGCGGCGGCCCTTCCGCGAGTTGCGCCGCCACTTCGCGGGCGCGTGTCATCAACTGCGTGGCGGGCACGATCTCATTGATGATACCCCAGTGCTTGGCTTCCTTGGTGTCGATGCGCCGTCCGGTGAAGAGCATTTCCATCGCCACGTGATAAGGAATGAAGCGCGGCAGTTTGATTGTCGCGGCATCGGCCACGGTGCCTGAATTGATTTCGGGGAGAGCGAAGGTTGCATGCTCTGCTGCAATGATGATGTCGCAGGAGATCATGATCTCGAAGCCACCACCGAAGGCAAGGCCGTTCACCGCGCAGACCACGGGCTTGTTGAGGCCCTTCAGTTCCTGCAAGCCCCCAAAGCCGCCGACGCCATAGTCAACGTCAGGTGCTTCGCCGGCCGCTGCCGCCTTGAGATCCCAGCCGGGGCAGAAGAATTTCTCGCCGGTTGCGGTGAGGATTGCCACGTGTAATTCCGGATCGTCGCGGAACTTGGCGAAGACATCGCCCATTATGCGCGAGGTTGCGGCATCGATGGCATTGGCCTTGGGCCTGTCGATGGTCACTTCGAGAACAGCGCCGCGGCGTTCGGTCAGAATCGGATTGGTCATGGTCACGTCCTCATGCGGATCAGGGCATCCACCGCCATAGCGCCATCGGGCAGCACGAGCAGGGGGTTCACGTCGAGTTCTTCCAGCCTGTTGCTGTGAGTGCTGGCGAAGGCGGCGACCGCTTCAACGGCGCCGATGACAGCGGCGGCATCGCCGGACTTGCCACGGAAGCCCTCGATGAGCTTCCAGACCTTCAGCGATTTCAGGGCGGCTTCGATTTCCTCGCGATAGGTGGGCAGGAGAAGGGTGGTAGAATCCTTCAGGAGTTCCGTCAGCACACCGCCTGCACCGACAACGAGTACAAGGCCGAATTGCGGGTCGCGTGTCACGCCGATGATGAATTCGGCCACGGCGCCCGTCACCATGCGCTCGACTAAGACTTCATCGGACAGCTTCGAGAGCTTGTCGGCAGCTTCCTGAACTTCTTCCGGCGACTTGAGATTGAGAATGACGCCTCCCGCCTCTGTCTTGTGGGCAATCGACTCCGACGACACCTTCAATGTGACAGGATAGCCGATGGATTGAGCTACCTTCACTGCATCGGAAACCTTACAGACTTGTCCCTGTGGCACGCTCAAACCGAATGTTGCAAGCAATGACTTGGCATCGCGCTCTGCCAGCAGGCGAGATGCACCTTCCTTTAGTGGCGCGGGAGAAAGAATTGGCGCTGCAACAGCCCGCTGCTGTGCTTTCCCGACGCGGGCAGCCTGTTCAAAGGCTGTCAGGGCATCGTTAAGCCCAAACATGGGCGTGACGCCTTGGGCCAGTAGCTCATCGGCAAGGTCCAGCGGCATGCATTCGGGGAGTGTGGCAACAACAGCGGCGCGGGCTTTATTGGCCGCTGCGCCCTTGGCAAAGGCGCGGGCCGCCACATACCAGGCAGTGGAGTTCAAAGGCGGGGGCGGTGAGTCAAGGATCAGCATGCCCACATCATAGCCGCCGGAATGAACAGCCGTGAATGTCGCTTCCATCTTCTCCTGCTGATTCCAGATGAAGGTGTGATAGTCGAGCGGGTTCGATACGCTCACATACTCATTAAGCGTGGCGCGCACGCGGGCAGCGGTATCGGCGTTGAAGTCGGGAAGCGAAACACCACGGCCCATGGCCATGTCAGCGGTCAATGCCGCTTCGCCGCCGGAGCAGGAGCAGGACACAAGCTTCGCGTCTTTCAGTGCGCCGCCATGGAGGAACTTCAGCGTTTCGACAAAGGCCGTGATGGAGTGTACCCGGGCCACGCCGTAACGCGCACAAAGCGCGTCATAGAGATTATCCGCGCCGGCAAGCGATGAGGTGTGGCTCATGGCGACGGCGGCACCCTGTTCGGAGCGGCCAGTCTTCAGGATCACCACTGGCTTCTTGCGCGCCCGCGCTTTTTCGCAGGCAGCGGCAAAGGCCGCGACATTTGGCAGCCCCTCGATGTGAAGGCCGATGGCGGTGATGCGAGCATCGGCGGAGAGGAAATCCACCATGCGCGCCATGTCGACATCGACCTGGTTGCCGATGGTGAACACTGCAGCGAGCGGCAAGGCGCGGCGTGTGAAGGTCATGTTGCAGGCGATGTTGCCGGATTGGCTGATGATAGCGATGCCACGCTCCAGCGGTTTGATGCCATGTTCATCAGGCCAGAGCGCGGCGCGAGCGAGGCCATTCACAAAGCCGTAGCAGTTTGGCCCCATCAGTGGCATGCCGTCTGCTGCTGCAAGAAGCTGGTCCTGCAGCGCGTGGTCGCCCGTTTCGGCAAAGCCCGAAGCATAGATCACTGCCCCGCCGCAGCCTTTCGTGCTGAGTTGCTGCACCATCTCGATTGTGGGTTCGCGCTTCACCGCAATGAAGGCGGCATCGATAGGGCCATTGACCTCATCCAGCGATTTCAGCGTCTTGATACCCTCAATTTCCTCACGCTTGGGGTGGACGGCGTAGAGTTTTCCGGGAAAGGCGAATTCCTTGCAGCGCCGGATGGCAATGGCACATTCATTGCCCCCGATGAAGGCGATGGATTTGGGAAAGACAAGGCGGGAGAGCGTCATCGCGTACATGCCTCGCGAGAACCTCCCCCTTGTGGGGAGGTCGAGAATTGCGAATGCAATTCTCGGGTGGGGGTGTACTTGAAATGGTTCCAGACCCCCACCCTGAGCGCTTCGCGCTCTTTCCCTCCCCACAAGGGGGAGGGTCTAAAGTGCTGCGTTGCCATCATCCCCCCAATGGCCTCAACAGTGCACGCGAGATGATGTGGCGCTGGATTTCCGATGTGCCTTCCCAGATGCGTTCGACTCTTGCATCGCGCCAGATGCGCTCCAGCGGCAGGTCGCTCATAAGTCCCATGCCGCCATGAATCTGGATCGCTTCATCGGCGACGAAGGCCAGCATTTCAGTGGCCTTCAGTTTCGCCATGGCCATGTCCATGTCGGTCACGGTCTTCTGGTCCACTTTCCACGCCGCTTCGAGGGTGAGCAATTCTGCCGCCTTCAGTTCCATGGCCATGTCGGCGAGCTTGAAGGAGACACCTTGGAATTTGCCGATCTGCTGGCCAAACTGGATGCGATCCACGGCCCATTGCTTGGCATGCTCCAGCGCCCGTTCGGCGCGGCCCAAACAGGTAGCAGCCACCTGCAGCCGCGTGGCGCCCAGCCATTCATTGGCGACATCAAAGCCCTTGTGCAACTCGCCAAGGATTTGTGATTTGTGCACGCGGCAGTCGTTGAATTCGAGAATGCAATTGTTGTAGCCGCGGTGGCTCACATTCTTGTAACCATCACGCACCGTGAAGCCCGGCGTTCCCTTGTCGATGAGGAAGGCGGTGATGAGCTTTTTCTTGCCGCGTGGCGTGTCTTCCTCTCCCGTGGCTGCAAAGAGGATGCAGTAGGTCGCCTCGTCGGCGTGGCTGATAAAGTGCTTGGTGCCGTTGATGATGAACCAGTCGCCTTCCTGCTTGGCAAATGTCTTCATGCCGCGCAGGTCGGAGCCGATGCCGGGTTCGGTGAGCGCCAGGCAGTCTGAAGCGTCGCCCCGAACTGCAGGGAAAAGATATTTTTTCCGCTGCTCAGCGTTGCAAGCCATCAGGATGTTGGAGGGGCGGAACACGCAGGTCCAGTGCAGGGCATAGTTGGCGCGGCCCAATTCACGTTCATAGAGCACCCAGGTCAACGTATCGAGTCCGGCGCCGCCCACTTCGGCAGGAAGATTTGCAGCATAGAGGCCGGCGGCAATCGCCTTCTTCTTGATCTCGTCGCGAAGCTCAGGGCGCAGCACGCCTGTCTCTTCGATTTCCTTTTCGTGCGGATAGAGTTCATTGACGACGAAATCCTTCGTCGTCTTGATGATCATCTGCTGTTCGTCGGAGAGATTGAAATCCATGGATCACCTCAAACAGTCGTCATTCCGGCCAAGCAATGTGAAGCATTGAGCGAACTGGAACCCAGCTTCAGAAACTTTCCGCATTGAGCCAAAGCTGGGTTCCGTGTCGCGGACAATGCTTTGCTGCCGCAAAGCACTCGGCCCTTGCACGGAATGACGGGTGTGGGGAATGTGCATTCGTTCACCTGATGTGGAATGTCTCGGTATGGCCATCGACCGCAATGGCCTGGCCGTTCACCATTTTCGCGGCGGGCGAGGCGAGAAAGAGGGCCATGTCGGCGATCTCTCGTGGCTCAACCATGCGCGCGATGGATTGGCCGCTCACCATCTGCTGTTCAATTTCCTCAAATGGAATGCCACGCAGTTCCGCCTCGCCGCGGATGACGCGGTTGATGCGCTCGCCGCGCACCACGCCAGGGCAGATGGCGTTGGCAGTGCAATTGTAGGGGCCGAGTTCGATGGCGAGCGATTTGGTGAAGCCTATCACCGCCCACTTGGCCGCCGCATAGGGCGTGCGGTTGCCGAAACCGAAGAGGCCGGCAGTTGATGAAAGATTGATGATGGTGCCGGATTTCTGCGCCTTGAGCAGGGGAGAGGCGCGGCGCGCGCATAGGAAGTAACTGTCTATGCCGACGGCCAGGCATTCGCGCCAATCATCGAAATCGATGTCATCGACAGGTGCGGTCGGACCCTTGATGCCAGCGTTGTTGATCATGACGTCGAGACCGCCAAGGTCATCGAGCGCATCATCAAACCATTCTTCGACTTCCGCCTCGGAAGCGACGTTAACATGGGTGGCGCCGATCTCCGGGAACTCTTCACGGAACTGCTTCAGCGCTTGCTCGCTCACATCGCAAACATGCACCTTGGCGCCATCTTCATGGAACGCCTTGGCAATATGCTGCCCGATGCCGGAGGCGGCGGCGGTGATCATGACACGTTGTGCCACTTCATTTTCTCCCTTCATCTACCTCCCCTTTGTGGGAAGGTCGAAAATCGCTCTTGCGATTTTCGGGTGGGGGAATGTTTGACACGATTCCAGACCCCCACCCCAACCCTCCCCACAAGGGGGAGGGGGCTACTTCTTCTTTTTCTTCTTCAATTCCCTGTCCAGCACCAGCCCAGCACCAATCTTGTGCTTGCGGAAGAGCTTCATCATGTCGACGAGAATGGCGTTGCGCTTGGCCTCGATCTCGCGGACGGAGCGGCCTGCGGCCTGGGCCTCACAGCCTTCGACGAGGCGTTTTTCAAGATCCGCATTCCACTTGGGGAACTTGAGATCGGTCCAGTCCAACTCCAGCGTAGGGTCGAACTGCTTGATGAAATCGCGCATGCCGCCCGGGCCGCCCGCCACATGATAGGTGAGGAAGGAACCCATGAAGGCCCAGCGCATGCCGGCGGAATAAACAATCGAGTCGTCAATGTCGCCGGTGGTGGCTACATCCTTGTTGAGCACATGAAGCGCTTCGCGCCAGAGCGCCTCCTGCAGCCGGTCGCAGACATAGCCCATGATCTCTTTCTTGAGGCGCAGCACCTGCATGCCGATCGCTTCGAAGTAGATCGCGGCGCGATCCATCACTTCGGGAGAGGTCTTTTCCCCGGGCACGATTTCGACAAGCGGCAACAGATAGACCGGGTTGAAAGGATGGCCGATGATGACGCGTTCCGGATGCCAGCACTGGGATTGCAGATTGGTCGGCAGAAACCCTGAGGACGACGAGGCGATGATGACATCAGGCTTTGCAGCTTCGTCAATGTCGCGGAAGAGCTTGATCTTGAGGTCTTCGCGTTCGGGCGCTGCTTCATGAATGAAGTCGGACTTGGACGCCATCTCCTGCAGATTGGTGGTGAAAGTGAGTTTGCCCGTTTTCTTCGACTTGCCGAGCAGAGCTTCGAGCGAAGGCCAGGCCGTCTTGATCTGCGCCTTAAGTTTTTCTTCGGCGGTGGGCGAGACGTCAAAGGCAATGACGTTGTAGCCGCGAAAAAGCAGTCGCGCCGCCCAGCCCGCACCGATCAGGCCGGTTCCTGCGATGCCAACGGTTTTGATCATGATCTCTCCCCCAACTTGTTGGGGGAGTGGCGCGGAGCGCCGAGGGGGTGGTGACGTTGGGATGCTACTTCGAACACCCCCTCCCGCCTGCGGCGTACTCCCCCAGCGTAGCTGGGGGAGAAAGAAACAGCACTCATTTCTTCAATCCCAATATCTGCCGGCCTTCGTCCGGCGTCGCCGCTTTCGTTCCCAACAATTCGATGATCTTCACGGCCTTCTCCACCAGCGCGCCATTGGTGGCGAAGACGCCTTTCTCGAGATAGAGGTTGTCTTCCAGCCCGACGCGCACATGGCCGCCGAGCAGCACCGCCTGTGCTACGGCAGCAAACTGATTGCGGCCGATGCCGAAGCTGGCCCACACGGCGCCATCGGGCAGTTGCGCCTTCTGATAGGCCATGGTCTCGGTATCGAAGGGCGCACCCCAGGGAATGCCGAGGCACAATTGATAAAGCGGTGGGCCATCGATGAGGCCTTCCTTCACCAGCTGGTTGGCGAACCAGAGATTGCCGCTATCGAAAATCTCCATCTCGGGCTTCACGCCATAGGATTTGATGAGCTTGGCCTGTTCGCGGAGCTGCGTCGGTGTTTGCACGACGATGGACTGGCCATCGCCGAAATTCAGCGTGCCGCAATCCAGCGTGCAGATCTCTGGCCGCAGTTCCTTCACATGAACGAGGCGTTCGAGCGGCCCCACGCAATCGGTGCCGGGGCCGAACTCTAGCGGTTTCTCGCCATCACCCACCACCACATCGCCACCCATGCCGGCGGTGAGATTGATGATGACATTGGTGTTCTTGGCGCGGATGCGCTCCATCACCTCGCGGTAGAGCGCCACATCGCGCGCGCCTTTTCCGGTCTTGACGTTGCGCACATGGCAGTGGACCACGGTGGCCCCGGCGCTTGCGGCTTCCAGCGCTGCGTTGGCGATTTGTTCGGGCGTTACGGGTACATTCGGGCTTCTGCCCACCGTGTCGCCAGCGCCCGTCACAGCGCATGTGATGATGACCTTGGGCTGCATGTGAAATCCTCCGTGGGCCTGAGGCTATAGGAATGGCGAATCCGCGTTTGACTTTTATCGCCAGTAGATTGACAATATCCGCCATGGCTGAAGCGCTCGTTGTCTTTCACCTGTTGCCCAAGTTTTCCATGATTGCGCTTTTCGGCGCACTGGAACCGTTGCGCGTGGCGAACCGCTTTGCGCCGGGAAGCTTTGCCTGGACCTTCACATCGGACACGGGCGAGGCCGTGTCTGCCTCCAATGATATTCCGGTTTCAGCCACGAAGCGTCTTAGCGAAATCGACACTGCGGTGATGGTGGTGGTTTGCGCGAGCTATGAGCCGGAGAAAGCACCGCGCAAGCCCGTGGTGAAGGCGTTGCATAGATTGGCTGCACGCAAGGTGGTGATTGCGGGGATTGATACGGGTCCGTTTTTCCTTGCATGGGCGGGGCTGCTCGATGGCCGCCGTGCCACCTGCCATTGGGAAAGCTTGCCCGGCTTTCGCGAGTCATTCCCGAAAGTGCAAGTCGTGCAGAGCCTTTATGAATTTGATGGCGACCGCCTCACCTGCGCGGGCGGAGCATCGACGATCGACATGATGCTGGCCTGGATCAACCAGCGCCTCGGCCGAACGATTGCCGCGCAAGTTGCCGATCAATTGCTGCACTTCCGTTTGCCGCAAGGACAATCGCAGGCGCGGCTTCCGGCGGCAAGCCGCTATGGCACGGATGATCCGCGGTTGCTCGCAGCCATCAAGCTGATGGAAGAGCAGGTAGAAGAACCAGTCAGCGCCGGGGAGCTTGCGAAAGTTGCGGGTGTTTCACTGCGGCAACTTGAAAGACTTTTCCACGGCGCGATCGGGCAGCGACTCATGGGCTTTTATCTGAGGCTCAGGCTCGAGCGCGCGCAAAACCTCATCACCTATTCGATGCTCACCATGCAGGAAATCGCGGTTGCGACAGGGTTTTCTTCTTTGCCGGAATTCTCGCGCGCTTTCAGGCGCATCTGCGGCAGTTCACCGACTCAATTCAGAAAACGCTAGGATTGCAGCGACGCGCAAGTTTGGCTAGCTTGGCATCACGCACGGAATGGAAATGAGTGAGTTGGCACACAGCCTCGTTGTAGCAAGTCTGGCATTTTCGCCAGCGCCTGTTGCTGTGCCACCGCAGCAGGATCAAAACTGGTGCACGCCTGGCCACACAGTGATGGTGCCGGATGGCCGCGAAGCCTGGGTCTCATCAGTTGAGGGCGATATTTGCCGGATCATCGCCGATGGCGAGGCCTATGTGACGCTCATTCCCTATTACATCATCGAGCCGGTTTATCCGCAGCCCTTCATCGGCCAGTTCGTCGGCCACTGAGCCAATCTATCCGCCCGCCTGCCATTGCTTGATCGCGTCCAGCGGCCAGAGCAGCATGATGATGTTGAGGGCAAGGTTGTCACGGATCATGTAGCCCACGCCCAATTCCATGGCGACCGCAAGTGCGATGGTTAAGGTGACAGGCAGGCGCGAAGCAGCATAGAAGCCTGCGATCATCGCCAGAATGTCGAACATCGAATTCAGCACGCTATCGCCATAGTAGTCGAGCGAGATGGTTGCTTCCCGATAGCGGTTGATAATGAAGTCGGTGTTCTCGAACACTTCCCATGCACCTTCGACGGCGGTTGCCAAAGCAAGCCGCGTGGCAAAGCTCCAGCGCGGACCGATGATCCAGGTCAGCCCATAGAAGATGAAGCCGTGGATGATATGGGAGAAGGTGTACCAGTCGGAGATGTGCTGGGAATTTTCCGAACTCATGACCACGCCATGCCAGAGCTTCACGTAGCCGCATTTGCAGATGGGCTCGCGGCCCATGAGCAGTAAGGCAGCGGCAAAGATGACAAGTAAGGCAAGGGTTGGCAGATGGCGGATGACGCCTTCGTATGCTCGCCGTGAATCAGTCATTGCGCGAGACTAACTGAAAACCTTCCCATTAGGCGAGCTCCTTCAAGTGCGGGCCACATTGTGCTGCTGGCGGGAATAGTCTAGCAAATCAGCGGGGCAAGAACACACGGGAGAGACACATGTCGGGAAAACGGCTTTCATTTTTGCTGCTGGGCGTGGCAATTCTTGTAGCTGGCACCACCGTCCAGGCGCAGGCGTTCTGTGGCGTCATCCAGGAAAGCGCCGTTGCCGACACGGCAAAGAGAGCAAGCAGAAAGGCCAATACCCTGGTTCTCAGGCAAGTCGGCAAGCTGAAGAAGCAGTATGGCAAGAAACTCGTTGTTGAGAGTGCGGCTATGGCCTGCGTCGGTGGCGGGGTTGCCATTGATTCCAGCGGCAAGCAGATCGTGGGCAAGCCACGCTGCACGGTGACACGAGGTTTTTGCGTCAATCCGTGAGTGCGGCAGCAGTTAAAGTAGGTCCCTGGGTATTGCCGATGGCAGTTAAGCAAACGAAGCGCATTTTCGAGTTGGCAGCAGATGCGGCAACGCATTTCCGGCTTCGCGCACCTTCGCTTCCAGCGCACCCGTTGCAAAGCTACGAAGAAGCCAAGTCAGCCTTTGAGGGGCCGCTGCCAGAGAAGGGCGAAAACGCAGAGGCGGTGATCGCCGAACTGGCCGCCAAGGCAGAGCGCGGACTCATGATGGCAACCGGCCCCCGCTTTTTTGGCTGGGTTATAGGATCATCACATCCAGTCGGCGTGGCAGCAGACTGGCTGACCAGCGCGTGGGGCCAGAATACCGGCAACCACCATGCAGCGCCTGCGGCAGCGGCAGCCGAAACGGCGGCAGCGCAATGGCTGCTTGAGTTGTTCAATTTGCCGCAGGAGTCTTCCGTCGGTTTCGCGACCGGCGCAACAGTCGCCAATTTCACTTGTCTTGCCGCAGCGCGGGGCGAGGTCTTGCGCGCGGTGGGTTGGGATGCCGATGCAAAGGGGCTGTTTGGCGCGTCGCCCATTACGGTTTTGATCGGCGATGATGCACATGCGACTGTGTTCTCGGCATTGCAGTTTCTCGGCTTGGGCCATGATCGGGTGGTGCGCGTTGCGACGAACAGCCAAGGCACGATCGAGGTCAGTGCGTTTGCCGGCGCCATTGCAGCAGTCAACGGCCCCTGTATCGTCATCTTGCAGGCGGGGCAAATCAACACCGGAGGGTTTGACGATTTCGAGAAGCTAGTTCCGCTGGCGAAGGCCAAAGGCGCGTGGGTTCATGTGGATGGCGCCTTTGGCCTGTGGGCGCGTGTGCCGCAAACGACGCGATCACTGGCGTCCGGCATCGAACTTGCCGATTCATGGGCAACAGATGGCCACAAATGGCTGCAGACGCCTTATGATTGCGGTTATGCCATCGTGCGAAATGAACTTGCTCATCGCAGGGCGATGACCATCGCGGCGAGCTACTTGCCTACGGCCGCAGAAGGCGAACGCGATCCCACGCATTATGTGCCTGAGCTGTCCCGACGCGCTCGGGGCTTTGCCACCTGGAGCATCATCAAGACGCTAGGCAGGCGCGGCATTGTTGAAATGATCGAACGCCATTGCCGCGTGGCGCGCTCCATGGCCGAAACACTCGCCAAGGAACCCGGCGTCACAATTCTGAACAATGTGGTCTTGAATCAGGTCATCGTGCGCTTTGGCACAGACGCCGAAGCGGAACGTGGCGATCAGCTCACACGAGACACTATTGCTCGCATCCAACAGGACGGCGTGTGCTTTGCAGGTGGCGCCATGTGGCGTGGGCGGCAGATCATGCGGATTTCGGTCATTGGTGGTGAAACAAGCGATGAAGATGGTCGCATCAGCGCCGAAGCGATGATTGCTGCGTGGCGGAAGATCAGAGACGACGCACACTAGATTTCCGAACGATGGAATGCACTGTCTTCCTCCACGGAGCGCACTTGATGCGCCCACCCAGATGGGCGGAAAGGCTGGGTCGGCTGGTTGATCCCGGATCAAGTCCGGGACGCCGATGGAGAAACTTCAGAGCGTGATTCCAGCTGACCGCTAGGGGACCTTAGTCAGGCATCCAATCCCAGAACGACGATCAGCATCGCTGTCTTGACGCTGCAACCATGGGCTGACAATAAGGGCCATGGACCGCCGCCCGCTCCGAAAGCCAGGGTATGACGGCTGCGATGGCGAATGCCGCAGCTGCTAGGCACTGCTAGGCAAACTTAACTGATCCCTCAAAATTCGGAGATAGGCCATGACGCGTGGTCACGCGGGCTTTCAGCCCGTCATTCTGCTGTTCCTCGCAAGTGTGTTCTGGGGCGCGGCAACCGTCCTCAACAAGGTGCTCCTGAGCTCCATTGCTCCTGTCACCTTGCTCTTCATTCAGATGCTGGCGAGTTCAGCCGTGCTTCTGCTGCTGTGCCGGGTCTTGCACAAAGAATTGCCCTCTGGCCGCGAGTTTCTGCTTGCAGCCGCGCTAGGGTTGTTGAATCCCGGCATTTCCTACACCTTCAGCATGCTAGGCCTGCAGCGCATTCCGGCTGGAACTGCATCTTTGCTGTGGGCATTGGAGCCGTTCCTGATCCTCATCCTGGCGCATCTCTTCCTGCGCGAAAGAGCGACAGTTGGAGCGGCCGTAACTGTGGTTACGGGATTTGCGGGTGCGCTCCTTGTTGCAGGCGCCGTCGGCGGCACCGGTGTTGCCGTGCAAGATTCGCTCGGTGTGGCGTATATGCTGGCGGCAGTCGGTCTATGCGCGATCTACACGGTCAGTTCCCGCAGAGTGGGACAGTATGTCGATCCGCTTGTTTTGACCGCCATTCAGCAAACTGCCGCTTGTCTGTGGGCTGCGACATTGCACCTAGCGCTGGCCGACTCGAGTTACACATCGCCATTGGCTGCGATCTCATTGAGTGATGTCTTCGGCGCAGTGTTGACTGGCTTGTTGTATTACGCAGCCGCCTATTGGCTATATCTTGCAGCACTCAAGCATGTCACGGCCGCCCTTGCGGGAGCATCATTCAATCTCATACCGCTTGTTGCCATCGCCGGTGCCTTCGCTTTCTTGGGCGAGCGACTATCTGGCGTTCAGATGATGGGCGCCTTGCTGATCATCATTTCAGGTGCCACGCTTGCTTGGCTGACGAGCAAGAAAGGAAACTAGGCGTCCAATCCGGGAATTTCGATCAACACGCAGCCGGCGATCTTCCAGGTGCCGTCGGGCTGCTGTTCCATGGTGTAGAGAGCCTCGTAGCGCTTTCCGTCGAGCGCGGTCAGCCGCATGCGGATGATGGGGCGGCCTGCGGAACTCATGGAAGACTCAACAAATTCCCGCGCCGTGTTGCGATAGACGGGCTGATAGCCACCCTTCACCATGGCCATGAAGCGATCCACGTCGGGGAAGGCCATTTTCACGATGGGCGCGGCATGGGAGTAAGCCTCTTCGCCGCGATCGCCTGCAAAGGCGTCAAGCTGGCTCTGGATCACCTGCTGCATGGCGGAGGTATCAGCATCAGAAACCGCTTGGGACCAGGAAGGTGCGACAAACAGCACCAGTATCAGTGCCATCAAAGCCGAGCGCAGGAGTCGGAACATGCTGAACCTCTCAAACAATCTAGCGACAGTAACGGACGACGCGCGCGGAAAGTTTCATGTGCGCTGCAACATACCTTGGTATTGCTTGACCAACTCCTGCGGCAGTGATGAAGTTGAATGTGGCACCAGTGTGATAGGCGGCGCCTCGCGTGGTTGTGGGGCGCAAACGCCAACACGTGCGGGAGGAAGAGATGCCAACTTTATCACTTAAAGTGAATGGAAAAGCCGTGTCCGGAGAGGTTGAAGGCCGGACACTGCTTGTTGAATTCTTACGTGACCAACTGGGGCTCACGGGCACCCATGTGGGCTGCGATACCAGCCAGTGCGGAACATGCGTCGTTCACGTCGACGGCAAGGCAGTGAAGAGCTGTACAGTTCTTGCCGCTTCTTGCGCTGGCGCGTCCGTCACCACAATCGAAGGGTTGGCCGCCAACGGCAAGCTCCATCCCATGCAGCAGGCCTTCCATGAAGAGCACGGACTGCAGTGCGGCTTCTGCACGCCGGGCATGATCATGGCGGCTGTCGATATCGTTAAGCGCAACGGCAAGAAGGTCGATGAGGAAACCATCCGGCGCGAGCTTTCGGGCAATCTTTGCCGCTGCACCGGCTATCACAACATCGTCAAAGCCGTGCAAAGCGGCGCGGCCAATATGTAATCGGGAGGCATTGCCATGAATGCAACTGGAGTTGGCGCTTCCGTCAAGCGCAAGGAAGACAATCGTTTCATCACCGGCAAGGGCCGGTACACGGATGACATCAATCTCAAGGGCCAGGCCTACGCTGTTTTCGTGCGCAGTCCCCATGCCCATGCGGAGATCAAGTCGATCAACACAAAAAAAGCGGCGGGCATGCCCGGCGTGCTCGGCGTTTTCACCGGCTCCGATGTGGCAGAAGACAAGATCGGTGGACTTATCTGCGGCTGGATGATTCATTCCAAGGACGGCAGCGCCATGAAGGCGGGTCCGCATCCCATCCTCGCTGTCGGCAAGGTGCGCTATGTGGGCGATCATGTGGCTGTCGTCGTTGCTGACAGCAAGGCGCAGGCGGCTGCTGCCGCTGCGGCTGTCAATGTTTCCTACAATGCGCTGCCGCATAATGTGGATGCCGCCAAGGCCATGTCCACCAAGGCCCAGGTACACAAGGAGGCGGCCAACAACAATGTCTACAACTGGGGGCTGGGCGATGAAGCCGCGACGGCTGCGGCCTTCAAGAGCGCAGCCCATGTGACAAAGCTCGACATCGTCAACAACCGGCTCATTCCAAATGCCATGGAGCCACGCGCCGCGATCGGTTCCTATGACACAGGCGATGATCACTACACGCTCTACACCACCAGCCAGAACCCGCATGTGGCGCGGCTTGTCATCTCGGCTTTCCACGGCCTTTGCCCGGAACACAAACTTCGCGTGATTGCCCCTGATGTGGGCGGCGGCTTCGGCTCGAAGATCTTCATCTATGCCGAAGAAGTCGTTTGCCTCTGGGCTTCGAAGCGCGTGGGCGGGCGTCCCGTTAAGTGGACGGCAGATCGCACCGAAAGCTTCCTCTCCGATGCCCATGGCCGCGACCATGTGACCAAGGCCGAGCTTGCCACCGATTCCTCGGGCAAGATCACCGGCCTTCGCGTCCATACCATCGCGTCAATGGGTGCCTATCTCTCGACCTTCGCAAGCTGCGTGCCGACCTATCTCTATGCCACGCTGCTGTCAGGCCAGTACAACATCCCCAACATCTACGCGGAGGTGGATGCGGTCTACACCAACACTTCTCCTGTCGATGCCTATCGTGGGGCAGGGCGGCCTGAGGCCACCTATGTCGTCGAGCGGCTTATGGAAACGGCAGCGCGGGAATTGAAGATGGACCCGGCGGAGTTCCGCCGTCGTAACTTCATCACCAGCTTCCCGCATCAGACGCCGGTCATCATGATGTATGACGCCGGTGACTATGGCGCGGCGCTGGACAAGGCGCTGGAACTTTCCGACTACAGAAACGTCAAGGCCCGCAAGGCGGAAGCGGCAAAGCGCGGCAAGCTGCGCGGCGTCGGGCTCTCGGCCTATATCGAAGCCTGCGGCATTGCGCCGTCCGCTGCCGTAGGTTCGCTCGGCGCGGGCGTCGGTTTGTGGGAATCGGCAGAAGTGCGCGTCAACCCGGTCGGCACGGTGGAAATCCTCACGGGTTCCCATTCTCACGGCCAGGGCCATGAGACGACCTTTGCGCAGCTTGTCTCGGACCGTCTGGGCATTGACATCAACAACGTGTCGGTTGTCCATGGCGATACAGACAAGGTGCAGTTCGGCATGGGCACTTATGGCTCGCGTTCCGGCGCTGTCGGCATGCATGCCATCTCCAAGGCGTTGGACAAGGCCATCACCAAGGCAAAGACGGTTGCCGCCCACTGCATGGAAGCATCTGCTGACGACATAGAGTTCAAGGACGGTGCCTTTACGGTGACCGGCACCGACAAGAAGATGGATTGGAGCGCGGTTGCGCTGCAGGCCTATGTCGCCCACAAACCGGGCTTCGAACCCGGCATCAAGGAAAGCGCTTTCCATGATCCGGCGAACTTCGTGTTCCCCGCCGGCGTTCACGTCTGTGAAGTGGATGTGGACATGGATACGGGCTTTACGGAAGTGGTGCGCTATACCTGCGTTGACGATTTCGGCAATCTCATCAACCCGATGATCGTCGAAGGCCAGGTCCAGGGCGGCGTTGCCCAAGGCATTGGCCAGGCGCTCTTGGAGGCTTGCGTTTATGACGAGGACTCAGGGCAACTGCTCACTGCGTCCTACATGGACTACAACATGCCGCGGGCCCGCAACATGCCGTCGATCGGCGAATTCAAGCTCGGCTTCACCTGCACGCCGTGCCCGACCAATCCCATGGGGATGAAGGGCTGCGGCGAGGCTGGCGCCATCGGTTCGCCGCCTGCGGTCATCAACGCCATCACCGACGCCATCGGCGTGCGAGAACTGCCGATGCCGGCAACGCCGCTTACCGTGTGGCAGGCGATGCAAGGCATGCGCAAGGCGGCTGAGTAAGGTCAGGGAGGAAACAAAATGGAAAACTTCAACTATCACCGCCCTGCCACGGTCGCTGCCGCTGCGGCGCTTCTCAAGAAGTCCAAGGACGGCGTTTATCTCGCCGGCGGGCACACGATCCTTCCCACCATGAAGCAGGGCCTGCGGGCGCCCAAGGACGTGGTGGATCTTTCGGGCATCAAGGCAATGTCCGGCATCAAGGCTTCAGCCGGCGCCGTAGTCATCGGCGCGGGCACCACGCATATGGAAGTTGCCAGCTCTTCCGCCGTCAAGAAAGCCATTCCGGCGCTTGCCGAAATGGCAGGCAAGATCGGCGGTGTTCATGTGCGCCACAAGGGCACCATTGGCGGCTCCATCGCCAACGCTGATCCGGCGTCGGATTATCCGTCGGCTTGCCTCGCGCTGGGTGCCACCATCGTCACCAACCAGAGGAAGATCCCGGCGGACAAGTTCTTCACCGGCCTGTTCCAGACAGCGCTGAAGAAGGGCGAGATCATCACGGCGGTGAGCTTCCCCATCCCGAAGCGCGCCGCGCACCAGAAGTTCCCCAACCCGGCCTCGCGCTATGCCCTCACGGGTGTGTTCGTGGCCCAGGGAAAAGATGGCAAGGCGCGCGTCGGCGTCACCGGCGCAGGTCCTGCCGCCTTCCGCGTGGCGGACATGGAAGCTGCGCTCTCGAAGGAGTTCAGCGAGAAGTCCATTGCGGCCATCAAGGTGCCGCCGCGCGGTCTTCTCAACGACATGCATGCCACCGCCGCCTACCGCGCCCATCTGGTTTCGGTGCTGGCCCGCCGCGCTGTTGCTGCGGCGAAGTAGTTTCGCTGATGAATCTTGCAACACCCGCTGGCTTTGTCGGCGGGTGTTGTAATTTCTATCCCACCCTATACCGTCATGCCCGCGCAGGCGGGCATCCCGCTTTGGACGGTGCAGCTTCAAGGAAAGCGGGACCCCCGCCTTCGCGGGGGTGACGATAGTTGGAAACTCTAACTGAATGACAATATCTCTGCCTTCCTCAATTGATGATACCGTTACGCTGCTCAAGTCGGCGGGGTACATCGCGGGGCGCGATCTCGGCACTGTGGTGTATCTGGCGCTGAAGATGGGAAGGCCGCTGTTCCTTGAAGGAGAGGCAGGGGTTGGCAAGACGGAGATCGCCAAGGTTCTGTCGGAAGCGCTGGGGCGGAAGCTCATCCGCCTGCAATGCTATGAGGGGCTTGATGTCTCCTCCGCCGTCTATGAGTGGAACTACGCAGCCCAGATGAT
>JAIBJH010000030.1 GCA_020029455.1 Hyphomicrobiales bacterium | reverse complement strand
AGCGTCGCAGCTTGTGCAGCCATGGTGGCACCCAGGCCGAAAACTGTGGCCAGTGCCAATTTCTTTAATTGTTTCATATACATAACTCCCTGGTAGGCATTGTATCGAATGTTTGACTGGTTTGAGCCAGCTTGCGTCTAGACAAGCGCCAATTGCAGCGGGGGTCAAGCAAAGTCGGTTCACCTCTCACTATCAACATGTTGTGTTCTCTGTATGTTCTGTGTTATGGGCGAGCCATGGCCAAAGCAACTTCGCACTTCGTCTGCCAATCCTGCGGCACTTCTTCTTCCAAATGGTCGGGCCGCTGTGATGGCTGCGGCGCATGGAACAGCATCGTTGAAGAAGCGCGGGAGGCACCCGCCTCCGGAGCGAAAGGTCAGGCGCTGCCGAGAGGCCGTTCGTCTAAACTTGTCGGCCTCAAGGGCGAGTCTGCCGCACCGCCCCGCATCACCACTGGCATGCCGGAGCTTGATCGCGTGGCAGGTGGTGGATTTGTGCCGGGCTCGGCGGTGCTGATCGGCGGTGATCCAGGTATCGGCAAATCGACTTTGCTATTGCAGGCGTTGGCTTCGTTGGCGCGGCAGGGCCAGCGCGTGGTCTATGTCTCGGGCGAGGAAGCCATCGCGCAAATCAGATTGCGCGCCGAGCGGCTTGGCCTTTCCGATGCGCCTGTTCTTCTCGCGGCGGAGACAAACACTTCCGACATCATTGCAACATTGAGCGATGGCGAGACTCCCGCCGTGGTGGTGATCGATTCCATCCAAACCCTGTGGTCGCCAGTGATCGAGGCAGCACCCGGAACGGTGTCACAACTCAAGGCGGGATCGGAAGCGCTGGTGCGCTTTGCCAAGCAGAAGGGATCGTGTCTGTTGCTGGTGGGCCATGTCACCAAGGATGGGCAATTGGCGGGTCCCAAGGTTGTCGAACATCTTGTCGATGCGGTTCTCTATTTTGAAGGAGACCGGGGGCACCAGTTCCGCATCCTGCGCGCGGTCAAGAACCGTTTCGGCGCCACCGACGAGATCGGCGTCTTTGAAATGTCGGATGGGGGATTGAAGGAGGTCACCAATCCTTCACGCCTGTTCATGGGAACATCGGAACGCCCTGCTCCCGGCACCGCCGTCTTTGCTGGTGTCGAAGGCACAAGGCCCCTGCTTGTCGAAATCCAGGCGCTGGTTTCGCCCTCGCCGCTCGGTACGCCACGGCGCACGGCGGTGGGTTGGGATTCGAATCGCCTGTCGATGATTCTCGCGGTGTTGGAAGCGCGGGCCGGCGTGTCGCTCGGTCAGCACGATGTTTACCTTAATGTGGCGGGCGGGCTGAAGCTCAAGGAACCTGCAGCGGACCTTGCCGTAGCCGCTGCGATTCTCGGTTCCATGACCGATACCATCATTCCCCATGGCACGGTTGTTTTCGGAGAAATTGCTCTCTCGGGCGCCATCCGCGCTGTGGGGCAAGCAGAGGCGCGTCTCAAGGAAGCGCAGAAACTCGGCATGAACGAAGCTGTAATGGCGGGCAGCAGCGAGGCGCCCCGCGTTAAGGATATTTCGGTGAGAAGCCTCGAAACCGTCGCTGATCTCGTGGCCTGGGCCGCTTCGCGCAGCAAAGGCTTGCGGAGGATTGCGTGACATCACGGGGATTTGAATCCCTCACACCCTGAGGAGCCGCGCAGCGGCCTCGAAGGGTGCGTCACTTTCTCCATGCTTCGAGGCTTGTACTGCGCACAAGCTCCTCTGCATGAGGTAAAGGAATGATGGAGGCAGACTCACAATAGATGCTGGAACGCCACCTTGTTCCTCACTATAAGGGCAGCCGAAAACTCCCAGGATCCACGGCATGCAGCTTCAACTCTTCGATTTTATTCTCATCGGCATCATGGTGCTGTCGGGCATCTTGGCGCTGGCGCGGGGTTTCACCCGGGAAGTGCTGTCGCTGATCGCCTGGGGCCTAGCCGCGGTCGCCGCCTATTTTGCCATCCAGCAGCAACAGCTCATCGATCTGGTGCTGCCCTATGTGGACAAGCCCATCTTGGCGCAGATCATTGTGGGCGCCGGCGCCTTCATCGTGACGCTCATCATCGTCTCGGTGGTCTCGGTGAAGATTTCCGATCGCGTCGTCGACTCCGCTGTCGGCGCCTTTGACCGCACGCTTGGCTTTGCCTACGGGCTGGCGCGGGGCCTTGTCTTCGTTGCCATCGCCTATCTCTTCTACGGCTGGCTGCAGCCGCCGGAAAACCAGGAAGACTGGATTCGCAATGCGCAAACACTCGGTGTCGTCAAGAACGTCGGCGAGATGCTGGTGAGCCTGATGCCTCCGGACATTGCGGAAACCTTGAGCAAGGCGGCTCTTCCCGGCAGCGCCGAGGGGGCCGTGACAGCGCCCGAGAGTGGCGCAACAGACTACAGCAGTGGCCAGACCCAGGGCCTCGACAACCTGATCGAGGGACAGCAGAACGCACCAGCACAAGGCGAGGCGACACAGCAATGACAACGGCCTTTGACTTCGATCTCGACGGCGACCTTCTCAGGGAGGAATGCGGCGTCTTCGGCGTCTTTGGGCATACGGATGCAGCAGCACTGACGGCCCTCGGACTGCACGCCCTGCAACACCGGGGCCAGGAAGCGGCTGGCATCGTTTCCTTCAATGAGGGGCGCTTTCATTCGGAACGGCGGCTGGGGCTGGTCGGCGATCATTTTACATCCGAAAAGACCATCGAACGCCTTAAGGGCCAGGCGGCGCTGGGGCATGTGCGTTATTCGACCACGGGCGAAACGATCCTGCGCAATGTGCAGCCGCTCTTTGCCGAGCTTGCGGCAGGCGGCATCGCGGTTGCCCACAATGGCAATCTCACCAATGGGCTTACGCTGCGCCGCGAACTCATTGCACAAGGTGCAATCTGCCAATCCACGTCCGACACGGAAGTGATTCTCCATCTCGTGGCGCGCTCGCAGCGGCCAAAGCTGATCGAGCGTTTCATCGAGGCGTTGCGCCAGCTTGAAGGGGCCTATGCGCTGGTCTGCCTCACCAACAAGAAATTGATTGGCGTGCGCGATCCGCTCGGCATCAGGCCACTCATCATCGGCAAGCTCAAGGACTCCTACATCCTCTGTTCAGAGACCTGCGCGCTCGACATCATCGGCGCCACTTTCGTGCGCGAGGTCGAGAACGGCGAGGTTGTCGTCATCTCGGAAGAAGGCATCGAATCACACTGGCCCTTCCCAAGGCAGCCGGCGCGGCCTTGCATCTTCGAATACATCTATTTCTCACGGCCCGATTCTGTTCTCGGCGGGCGCTCCGTCTACAATGTGCGCAAACAGATGGGCCGGCAGCTTGCCATCGAGGCTCCGGCAGAAGTCGATGTGGTGGTGCCCATTCCGGACTCCGGCGTTCCAGCGGCACTCGGCTATGCCCAGGAACTGGGCGTGCCGTTCGAGCTTGGCATCATCCGCAATCACTATGTGGGCCGCACCTTCATCGAACCGACGCAGCAAATCCGTTCCTTCGGCGTCAAGCTCAAGCACAATGCCAACCGTGCGGTGGTCAAGGGCAAACGCGTACTGCTCGTTGATGACTCGATCGTGCGCGGCACGACCTCGGTGAAGATCGTGCAGATGATGTATGAGGCAGGGGCGCGTGAAGTGCACATGCGGATTGCCAGCCCGCCCATCAAGCATCCGGATTTCTATGGCATCGACACGCCCGAACAGAAGGCGCTGCTTGCCGCGACACACACCATCGATGAGATGCGGGAATTCATCGGCGTCACTTCGCTGGCGTTTCTCTCGGTAGAGGGCGTCTACAAGTCGGTGGGCTTTGAGGCTCGCAACAATGCCCTGCCGCAATTTACCGACCACTGCTTCACCGGTGAATATCCCACACGGCTCACAGACCTCATTGGCGAAAGCGCCAAGCAGCAGCTTTCATTGCTGGCTGAGGCTGGCTAGGTGACACGAAGACTGGAAGGCAAGATCGCGCTGGTTACCGGCGCATCGCGGGGGCTTGGCTTTGCCACGGCGCTGCATCTTGCGCGCGAGGGCGCGCACATCATCGCAACGGCACGCACCCAGGGCGGGCTTGAGGAACTCGATGATGCGGTGAAGGCCGCAGGCTCATCGGCCACATTGGTGCCGCTCGACCTCAAGGATTTTGCTGGCATCGATAGGCTAGGCGCGGCGATCTTCGAGCGTTGGAAGAAGCTCGACATCCTGATCGGCAATGCCGGCGTTCTCGGCAAGCTCACACTCGTGCCGCACGTGGAGCCAAAGTTGTGGACCGACGTGATGGACATCACTGTCAATGCCAACTACCGGCTGATCCGTTCGCTTGATCCGCTGCTGCGGGAGAGCGAGGCAGGGCGCGTGGTCTTCATCACATCGGGAAAGTCCTACAAATCCCTGCCCTACTGGTCGAGCTATTCAGTGCCCCGTGCTGCTCTTGAATCCATGATGCGTATATATGCGCTGGAGATGGAAGTAACGCGCGTGCGCGTCAATGCTTTCTCGCCAGGACCGGCGCGCACCAAATTGCGCGGTCAGGCATTGCCGGGAGAAGACCCGGAGAGCGTGCCTGAGCCGGAAGAGGTGATGGCCCCAATTGTGGACATGTGCGTGCCGGAATTTACTGATTTTGGATCAGTCTACAAATCGAACGGACCCAAGCTGGTGAAGCAATATGGCGTCTTCGATCTGATGCCGCCGGGGGCGGAGAACAAGGTGTAGTCGGCCAAACCGTCATCCCGGCGCCCATTCGCCCTTCTCCTTTGGAGAAGGTGGCGCGAGCGCTGTGAGCGCCGGATGAGGTACCTCACCCGCCCATTCGGGGCACCCTCTCCAGAGGAGAGGGGTGGCTTACAGGGAGATGACGAAAATGAGTTCACTCCTCATATGGGTTCTTGCCGCTCCGCAGCGCGAAGCGGATAGGAACGCCAGCAAGATCAAAGCTTTCGCGGAGGCCGTTCATCAAATACCTGATGTAGCTGTCGGGCAGCTTGTCCAACTGGTTGCCAAAGACCGCGAAAGTGGGTGGCCGTGCGTTTGCCTGTGTGGCATAGCGGATCTTGATGCGGCGGCCCGATGGCGCGGGAGGTGCGTTGCGTTCGATAGCACCTTCCAGCCAACGGTTGAGCTTCGATGTGGTGATGCGCGAGTTCCAGCGCTTATCGGCAGCGAGCACCGCCTTCATCAATTCATCGACGCCCCTGCCCTGCTTCGCTGAAATCTTGACGACGGGTACACCACGGATTTCCGGCAAGACATCTTCCAGCTTGCTTTCAACGTCGCGCAATTTGCGCTGCTTGTCTTCGACAAGATCCCATTTGGAAAGCGCCAGCACAACGGCGCGGCCTTCCTGCGCTACGAGATCAGCTAGCGCCAGGTCCTGACGCTCAATTTCCGTTGTTGCATCGAGCAACACCACTACGCATTCGGCAAAGCGGATGGCGCGCAGTGCGTCAGCGACGGCGAGCTTCTCCACTTTTTCCTGCACGCGCGACTTGCGGCGGATGCCCGCCGTGTCCCACAGCTTGATGGCGCGGCCCTTCCAGTTCCAGTCGGAGACAATGGAGTCACGGGTGATGCCCGCTTCCGGCCCCGTCAGCATGCGCTCTTCGCCCAGCATGGCATTGACCAGCGTTGACTTTCCCGCGTTGGGCTGGCCGATGATGGCGAGCTTCAATGGCTTGCTATCTTCCGATTTCTCTTCCTCGGACACTTCGGAAACCGAAACATGCAGCGCCAACGCATCATAGAGAGCATCAAGCCCTTCACCGTGTTCGGCGGAGACGGCCAACGGTTCGCCGAGGCCCAGCGCATTGGCTTCGCCAAGTCCTGCGATGCTGGCGCGGCTTTCCGACTTGTTGCCGACGAGGATCACCGGCTTGCCAAGCTTCCTGATGCGCGAAGCAAAGTCGCGATCAACGGGCGTCAACCCGGCACGCGCATCGATGACAAAGAGAATGGCGTCGGCCAGCTTTGCCGCAACTTCCGACTGGCTGCTCATGCGGGCTTCCAGCGTGCCCTTCTTGGCATCATCGAGGCCCGCAGTGTCGATCAGGCGGAAGGCGAGATCACCCAGTTTTGCGTCGCCTTCGCGGCGGTCGCGCGTCACACCCGGCTTATCATCAACGATAGCAATGCGCTGGCCTACCAGCCTGTTGAAGAGCGTGGACTTGCCGACATTGGGCCTGCCGAGGATGACGACAGTGGCGGACATCAGCCTTCTGTGCCGGCTTCCTGGTTTATGCCCGAACCACATGCCTCCACAGCAGGATCACATGGAATGGGATCCTCGATGTCGCCGGGTGTTCCGGCCGTATCCTTGTTCAAGACATCCGGATTCTGGGCTTTTGTCTGGTCCGATGACAGGATTTCCTCGCGCTGGCCAGGCAGCACGTTGTCATTGCGCTGCCCGGTCAGCTTCTTGATGGAACTGCAGCCAGAGAGCGTGAGAATGACGACGCCTGCCAGCAGGACAGTTGAAAGCGTGCGCATGATCATTTCTTGTCGAGCTCCGGCGTTATGAGTTGGATCATGGCCTGGGCGCGCTGGCGCATGGCATCGGGTGTTTCGGAATCGGCGAAAAGGGAGTTCATGTAGCGGTCGGCCATTGCATAGTCCTTGATGCGATAGGCGCTGAGGCCGAATATTTCGCGCGCGGCGTGGCGCCAGACATTGCCGTCCCTGTCGTATTTGCCAAGCGAGATGAGAAGCTCGTCAGGCGTTGCTGTGTCGATCATCAAATAGCCCGCACGGATGGCAGCAAGATCAGCGAGCGTGGGGTCCGAACCGGAGGCCGCGGCGAAGGCCTTGTAAATCTCAAGCGCTTTTGCCGTGTCGCCCCTCCCTGCCAGAACCGCGGCCTCGGTAAGCTTAGCAAGCTGGCCGAAGCCATCCTGCTTCACCGCCGCCAAGGCGGCTAAGGCATCGTCAAATTTGCTCTCGGCCGCTTTGCGCGCCGCGTCGAGATAGACAACCGAAGCTTGCTCAGCCTGCTGACGCTGCCAGTATTTCCAGCCTTCAAAACCGCCCACGGCGAGCACAATCAGTACGGCCAGCGCCGTGAATGCGGTGCCGTAGCGGTCCCAGAGTTTCTTGTATTCTTCCTGGCGGACTTCCTCGTCCACCTCGCGGATCAATGATTCATCGGTCACGGTGCCAATCCCATGGAATGGGGTTCCGGCTAAAGCAGTAGCAAGGCCAAATCAAGGCCCTGCATTCACCATGAAACTGCCAATAAGTCCCGCATCGGCACGCTCCGCGATGAGGCTGGTTAGTGTCCAGAGGCCCGGATTGACGGCGACGAAGACAAAGCTAGCCTTGGCTTTTGCAGGAATGACCGCCGTGTCGCGCCAAGAATGGCCTTCAGCTTGTTCGCCATCGGCGGCCAACTGATGCCAGACATGGCCGTCGATGGCGACAGGTTGGTCGAAATTGGTCTGGTTGTCGAAAGCCAGAATGATCGTTTCATTCTGCGCCACTTCAAACAGCGATTGCTGCTGCAGGCCCGCAGCGCCATTGATGGCCCAGGCGAACCCCTTTCCGAGTAGTGCGCGCAGCTCCAATGTTTCGGTGCCTACTATCGCCGATTTGAGCCCGCCCTTGATACCGCCTTCCAGCGTGATTGGGATGGTACGGGGCGTCACATTTGAATCAATGACGGGCCAGGGATTTGCGGGAAGTGAAAAATCCTCCGCCAGTCCAGGCAGCGTGCCGCTGCTGGTGAAGAAGGCAGCCTCCAGCGTGTCATTTCCAAGATCAAGCAACAACGCCATGTCATCAACAGCACGGGTTGGCACGATATCGGCGCGCTGGCCTGGTGCAAGCACCAAACCCGAGTCGGGAAGAGGCGCAGACCTGATGGGTTGGCCATCAAGCGCAATGAGCAGTGCTTCTGCTCCACGCAGTTGCAGGTTGAGAGTGCGCGCATTGCAGACGTTGAGAAGACGCAGGCGGGACGGTTTTGCATCAAACAGCGTGACTACAGGTTTTGACACGCCGTTCACCGTGTGCCAGTTGCCGTGTCGCCCCTCACCTGCCGCTATCGCGATGTCAGCAAAGTTCTTTTCGAGAACGCCATTTTCTTCCACGTTCCAGTCATCCAGAATGATGGGAATGTCTTCGAAAGCGGAGTTCGCTTCCTCGACAATCAGCATGGCATAAAACCCCATTTCGCGCTGCCTGGCGGCGTTGAGCAATGGCCCGATCCAGAATGTGCCGGCGTCGGGCGGCGTGAAGGTAAGATCGACCGTTCCCTCCGGCCCCTTCGGAAGAAGCACTGTCACCGTCTGCGAGTCAGCCCGCACACCAAAGAGATGCAGCCAAATGTCCTCTGCCAGATTGTTGATGAAGTGGAGATTGGTTTGTTCACCTTGACGGGCGCGGACGACTGGCAATTCACTGCTTGTGCGGAAATGCCAATGTTGAGTCGGTGGGCCATCGCCAAAGAGTTTTGAGGTCTTAGGCTCGGCGATCAGGACCTGCGTTTCTTGCGCGCCCGCTCCTCTTGCACAGAGAACGAGGGCGCTCCCGGCGATGAAGTAGCGGCGGCTGATCGTGATAGGCATCACGAGATCATAAACTGATTCCTCCCCCGGTTTTCGGGGGAGGTGGACCGCCGCGAGGCGGGCGAGGAATGACTACTAATCCTTCACACTATAAGTGTGAGCAGCGTCGGGGAAGCGGCGGTGCTTCACATCATCGGCATACATGGCGATGGCATTTTCGATGGCAGCGCCCACCTTGCCGAACTCCTTGACGAACTTCGCAATACGGGGCGACAGGCCGAGCATGTCTTCCATCACAAGGATCTGCCCATCACATTGCGCCGATGCGCCAATGCCAATGGTCGGGATGGAAACTTGCTTGGTGATCTTCTGCGCCAACGGTTCCGCCACCGCTTCAAGCACCACGGAAAATGCGCCGGCCTCTTCCACAATCCGGGCATCTTCCTCAATCGCCGCCCACTGGGCGCGCTCGCGGCCTTGCGCCTTGAAGCTGCCGAGTACATTGATGGACTGCGGCGTAAGGCCCACATGGGCCATCACGGGAATGCCGCGTTCGGTCAGGAAGCGGATCGTCTCGCCCATGCGGCGACCACCCTCAAGCTTGATCGCTCCGCATTCAGTTTCCTTCACAACGCGGGCGGCGTTGCGGAATGCCTGTTCCGGGCTTTCCTCGTAGGAGCCGAAGGGCATGTCGACGACAACGAGTGAAGCCTTGGCGCCGCGCATCACCGCTCTGCCATGCATGATCATCAGGTCCAGCGGCACAGGCAGCGTCGATTCAAAGCCATGCATCACCATGCCGAGGCTGTCGCCCACCAGCAGGAAATCAACATATTTGTCGGCAATGGTGGCAGTGTGGGCATGATACGAGGTCAACGCCACGATGGGCTCGCCGCCTTTGCGGGCCCGGATATCCGGGGCGGTGCGGCGCTTTGGCAATGGAGCTTGCGACATGGACAGCCGTTTAGGGCTTTGACCTCACCCCGGCAAGTAAGCCTTCCGGTTAACCTTATGCTTGATGACGCTGATACGGTCGCCGATGGCAACCGATCCGCCGCTCAAGACTCTACAGGTGACGCCGCCACGCCAATCAGGTGAAAGCGCTTCGCGTAGACCACGCAAAGCGAGTTCCATCTGCGCGCAGGGGTATGTCTCTTCCGTCACTTCCAGCAGTGCGCCGCCAAGAGAGATCACCGAGCCCTCCCCACGCGGCAACTGCAAACCCTCGACGAAGACGTTTGCGCGGCGAGCCGTCCAAGGCAATTCGATTGCGCTCATGCCGGTTGATGCCGCCACATCGGCGAGGGCTGCTTCCCAATTTTCACGCGCCAGGATCGTCACCTGCCGCTGTGGAAAGCGCTGGCCCTTGCAATCGCCCAAGAAGCCTATCTCTGGCGTGATGAGACAGGTCTGCACTACTTCCATAGGAGCGCGGCTGACCGCGCGTCTGGCCAATCCGATTACCCGTCCAATCGTCATTGCAGCTCCACCAGTGGCATTCCAGTGATGGCATAGTGGAGCTGAGTCATCAAAGCGTAAAGGGCAAGGCCCGCCATAATAGATAGAAAATTGTGGCCCTGCCGGATGTCTGACGCCGGCCTTTCTCCCCCACCTTTCATCAGCGCCGCCTGCAGGATTGCCGCCGCCGCAAGTCCACCAAAAAAGACGAGGCTCCTGCCGTCGCCATTGGCCAGAAGATGGCCCGCCGCCCAGACGGTGACACCGATCGCCATGGGATAGCGCAGCTTCTGCCGCCACGAGCCCCGGAACAGAAAAATGCCGAGACAGAGGAACGCGAGCAATGTCAGGGCAAAGTTGGCATGGCGCCCCCAGTTTGGCACGTCATAGATGATGCCCGATTCAGAATGGCGATAGGCCCATATCATCGCCACCAGCAGCACGAGAGACAACAGGCCGTAGAGCGGCCCAAAGGCCCTGCCCAGTACTGTCCTCAAACCAGTCTTAAGTGCCGCATGGGAAGGCAAGGCATGAACGATTGCAAAGAGAATGACGAGAAAGATGAGGAAAAGCATCAGACAACCGGAATGCCAAGAACGTAGGGATGAAATCCGAACGTGAAGATCAGATAGACGATTGTGCCAGCAACGAGGCCGCGGATGTCATGGGACCAGCTGGGCTCGAAGGCCGGCATCTTGCCGCGCGCCACACTTAAGGCGACATCAAGAAGTGCAATCAGCAGGAGCATTGAAAAGATGAGGACGACCGCCGTTTCGCCATTGACCATAAGATGAGCCGCCGACCAGAGAATGATGCCCATGGAGAAGGGATGGCCGAGCCACAGGCGCAGGTGCGAGCGCGAGCCATTATTGGCGATAAGGATGAAGCCCGCCAGGATCACCAGGAATGCCGGGTGCCGGGCGCCATCATATGGCTGGTAGAGCAGATCAGTGGGCATGTGCCGGTGAGCGATGTATCCGAGCGCCATCAATATGATGCCGGTGAGGGACATTGCCGAATAAGCCAGTTTGAAGCGGTTTTCACCTAAACGCTGCTTCAGCCTGTCGCGGGGTTGGGGCGCCAGGGCCGAGAACAGGTGGGGAAAGCCGAAAAGAACAATCCCCAAATACAATTGCCACATGAATTCCCCCATTTCGCGTTGTTCTTGCCTTCATATTTGGAACAAGGTAGGCCGTTGCACTGGCGTGTAAGGCACGCCCAGATGCAGCGATCCTAACTTATAGTCAAAGGGTGGGCCATGAAACCAACACTTATCCTGGTGGGTGCAGACAAGGGCGGCGTAGGCAAGACGACGGTGTCGCGATGCCTTCTCGATTATTTTGCCCGGAAAAACATCCTGACCCGGGCGTTCGATACAGAAAATCCCAGGGGTTCTCTGCACCGCTTCTATCCCACCCTTACGGAAATCATCGATCTCAACAATGTGGCCCATCAGATGCGTGTGCTCGACACCATGGAGACGGCAAATGTGCCAGTCACCGTTGTCGACCTCAAGGCCGGCAACCTCTCCTACTCGCTCGACCTCTTCGAGCGCATCGGCGTTCTCGAGGCGGCGCGTAATGGCGCCTTCACGCTGGGCCTCTTTCATGTGGTGGGGCCGTCTATCGCCTCGCTTGACGAGATCGGCGAACTCTCAAAATATCTGCAGGGCGTCGAATATGTTCTGACGCGCAACTCCATCAACGAAACCAACTTCTTCGAGTGGGACGAGGCAACCTACCGCAAGTATTTCTCGCAGATCGCCAAGACCCAGGAAATTAGCATCCCGAAGCTCAACGAAATGGCCTATGAGCAGGTGGACGTGGCAGGCGTTACCTTTAAGGACTTCATCGAAAACCACGCTGTTGACGGCAACCAGAGCAAGTTCTCCTTCGTGCTGCGTGGCTATGTGCGCAAATGGTGCTCGGAGATTGATGCTGAGTTCGCGCATGTGAAGATCCTGCACGACGTCCTGACCGGCGGCCGCACCCAGGCCTGACGCGAGGGGGCCAGCCACCATGGCCTTGGCGCCCACCATCTACATCGTTGCTTCGGACAGCAACCGCAACGGCAAGACCTTGCTGGCGCGGTTGCTTACGGATTCGCTGCTGCTCGACGGGCGTGATCCCTTCCTCATTGACACGGATGCGCCAGAGGGACCTTTACGAAATTTCTTTCCGGGCCGCACGATACTGGCGGATTTCGCTGTGATTACCGGGCAGATGAAGCTCTTCGACACCATCCTCGCCTCGCCGGGGCGCGATTACATCATCGACCTGCCGGCGCGCCACATGGAACCCTTCTTCGCCGCCGAACGTGATCTGAATTTCTTTGCCGAATGCAAGAAGGCGAGGTTCCGCATTTTTCTGTTCTTCGTGGTGGACAACAATTTTGCTTCGCTACGCATGGCGCGGTCACTGCAGGCTCTGCGCGGGCTCGACCTCTTCGTTCCGGTCAAAAACCAGTTCGTGCGCTCAAGCTGGCCTGAGGACGATGCAGCGCTGACCATTCCTTTCTTGCCCGCGCCCCTTGCCATCCCCGTCGGCAACAGGCGGTTTTCCTTCCGCAATTTCGTGCAGGGCGACATGCAGGGCCTGCCGGAGGAACTGGTGCCGCAGTTGCAGAATTTTCTTTTTGAGATCTTGCACAACATCAGCAATCTGGAGCCGGTGCTGTCGCTGAAGGCGATGAAGGAGTAACCGCATTCCTCCCCCGTTTACGGACGAGGAGAGTTACCTCAACACTTTCCGCAGTGGCCGTGGAGCTCAATGCTGGTGTGGGCGACACGGAAGCCATCAGTGGTGGCGAGGTTCCGTAGGTCCCCGGAAATGCAGGCATTGGTGCGCTCGCTAACGCTGCCGCAACTATCGCAGATCATGAACACTGTTGCCGCATGGCCTTCATCGGAAGGATGTTGGCAGGCGACGAAAGCGCTGAGTGATTCCAGCTTATGGACAAGGCCTTTGGCTACAAGCTGATCCAGTGCACGGTAAACCTGCAGCGGCGCCTTCACGCCATGGGGACGAAGCTTGTCGAGCAGATCATATGCGCTCTGCGGCGCTGATGACTTCTCCATTGCTTCAAGCACCAATTTCTGATTGCGGGTCAGAATTTCGACCGCATGGTCGTGGGAATGGGCCATGGATTCAACTCCTCGAAATGCTCAAATTTCGCGGCAGCACCAACCCCGCGAGGAACAGCAAGGCAGCGGCGGCGATGATCGACGGGCCAGAAGGCGTGTTCCATTGCAATGAACCCCACAGTCCCGCCACTACGGAAGCAATGCCCATGCCTATGGAAAGGATAACCATTTGCTGCGGTGTTGAAGAAAGCCGGCGCGATGCCGCGGCGGGAATAATCAACATGGCTGTCACCAGCAAGACGCCGACAATCTTGATGGCAATCGCGACCACCGCAGCAAGCAGAATGATGAAGAGCAGTTCCGCCTTCTCCGGCTGCATGCCTTCGGCGGCAGCGATGTCGCGGTTCACGGTTGCAGCGAACAGCGGCTTCCAGAACCACCATAAGAGCAGCAAGACTGCGGCGCCCCCGCCATAGAGCACGGCAAGGTCTCCCCGCGTCACAGCCAGAAGATCGCCAAAGAGAAGTCCCATCATGTCGAAACGCACCCAGGTCATGAAGGAGATGGCGAGCAGACCTATAGCAAGCGCCCCATGAGACAAGAGCCCAAGTATGGCATCGGAAGCGAGCGACGACTTATTCTGCAAAAAAAGCAGCAGGAGTGCGGCCAGCAACGCCACAGCAAAAACTGCCGGAACGACACCAATGTTCAGGAGCAGTGACAGAGCGACGCCGAGAAGGGCGGCATGGGCAAGGGTATCGCCGAAATAGGAAAGTCTACGCCACACCACGAAGCAGCCCAGCGGCCCTGCGATGGCGGCAAGGCCTATCCCCGCGACTGCGGCGCGTGTGAGAAAGTCATCAAGCATGGCGATGCTCGTGCTTGTGGTCGTGATGGCCATCATCGGGATGGCAGTTGTCTGTCGTTGTGCCGTCACTGTGCAGGACGCGGCCATCGGCCATGTGAGTGTGATCGTGGTGGTGCTGATAGACGGCGAGCGCCGCTGCGGCCCTTCCTCCAAACAGCGCCTTGTATTCATCGCTTAAGGCAACATTCTCCGGCGTGCCCTGACAGCAGACATGGCCGTTGAGGCAGATGACGCGGTCGGTTGCCGCCATCACCACATGAAGATCGTGTGACACCATCAGGATGGCGCAGCCCGTTTCATCGCGCACCGCCTTGATTAGGTCGTAGAGTTCAAGCTCGCCATTAAAATCGACGCCCTGCACCGGCTCGTCGAGCACCAGCACATCCGGCTTTCGGGCAATGGCTCTTGCCAGTGACACGCGCTGCAACTCACCGCCAGAGAGGCTCCTGAGGTCGCGGTCCAGCAAGGCAGAGGCACCTGTGCGCTTCAGCGCTGAAAGATGGGCATGCAAATCGCCATTCGCCGTCAGCGACATGAATTCCTTCACGCGCAGAGGCATGGTCCAGTCGATCACAAGTTTCTGCGGCACATAGCCGACGCGAAGGCCCTGCTTCCGGGAGACATTGCCCACGTCCGCCTGCATGATGCCCAGAGCCAGTTTTGCCGTGGTGGTCTTGCCCGAGCCATTGGGGCCGATGAGCGTCACGATCTCGCCCGGAACGAGCGTGAGGTCGACGCCGCGAACCAGCCAATGGCCCTCGCGCCGTACGCCGGCATTTTTCAGCGAGATCAGCGCGCCCGCCACCACACTTGACTCTTCGGTTTGTAATGTTATTACATTCATGCGTTATATTATAACATATGGGAACTGTACATGAAACAGGTATTTGTGGCCACCTTTGTTGGCCTGTTAGCGGGGACGGCAACACAAGGCTGGGCAGATGTTTCGGTGGTGGCTTCCATCAAGCCCATCCATTCGCTTGTGGCTTCGGTCATGGAAGGGGTTGGCACGCCAGAGCTGACCGTCAGGGGTGGGTCCTCTCCCCACACCTATTCACTTGCGCCTACAGATGCGGAGGCGCTGCAAAACGCCAAGGTGATCTTCTGGGTGGGCCACGAGATGGAAGCCTTTCTTGAGAAACCACTTGAAGCCCTACCCTCCGGCGCAACGGTTGTTTCGCTGATGGACAACAAGAGCCTCGGTCTGTTCGCGGTGCGCGAGGGCGATGGCTTTGATCCAGACGAGCATAAAGGTGAGGAAGAGCATGAGCATGGCGAGATGGACCCCCATGTCTGGCTTGATCCGCGCAACGCTGCAGTAATGGTGGATGAGATCGCGGCCACGCTGGCAAAGGCTGATCCGGAGAATGCACAACGCTTCATCGAGAATGCGGCGAGGACGAAGCAACAACTCGTCGTCCTTGAAAGCGAAATCGCGCAGGAAGTGGCACCGCTCAAGGACAAGCATTTCATCACCTTCCATGATGCCTTCCAGTATTTCGAGAAGCGTTTCGAAATTCCCTCTTCCGGGGCCATTTCCATCCATCCAGAAAATCCGCCAGGGGCAAAAGGAGTCCGCGAGATTAAAGACCGGCTGCAATCCGCCAACGTGACTTGCGTGTTCTCCGAACCACAATTCGACTCCAAACTTGTCAACCTCATCACTGAGGGAACGGATGTGAAAACCGGCGTTTTGGATGCGGAAGCCGGGACGCTGGAGCCCGGCCCTGCCCTTTACGGGCAGTTGCTGCGCAACATCGCGAAGTCGCTGCAGGAGTGTTTAGGCTAAACCAAAACTTCCCTACTGCTCCTCCGCGCACCTGCCGTTCTTGTCGAGGAAGAAGCCATCCGGGCAAGGTTGCTTCTGGTTCCTCTGAGGCGGAACCAAAAGCTGCTGGAGCTGCTCCGGATTGATCTGCAGTTGCGGATTGACCGGCTCATCATCATCCGGGTTTGGCAGGCAGCGTTGGCGGCGCTTGTCGAAGTAGAAGCCATCACGGCAGCCCGATGGGACAAGGCGGATCCTCACGCACTCGCCATCCTCATTGCGGCGGAAGCCTTTCTGGCATTCGCGCGGCCGGATGGAAACCGGTTCGCAGAAGCCTGAATTGCCGACCTGCTCGCCCTGCGGACACACGCAGCGGCCCTTGGAGCTGCGAACGAAGCTGTCCTTACATTGCGGCACACAGCGGCCCTGGAAGCGCTCCAGTCCTTGCGGGCAAGGCGGCGGCAGGCAGCGGCCGTTCTTGTCGCGCACCAGATTGCCTTCGCATTCCGGCACGCATTTGCCGGCGAAGAAATCCGTGCCCTCTGGACACACGCAACGCCCGGCGCTGTTGCGCACCAGTCCACGGCGGCACAGCGGCACGCATTTGCCCTGGAAGTTGTCGGTGCCTTGCTGACAGACACAACGGCCATTGTTGTCACGCACTTGATCGGCCGGGCAACGCTGCACGCATTTGCCCTTGAACGTGATCTGCCCTTCCGGACAGCGGTTATTGGGTGGCTCGCATTGACCTGTTGCAGAACTGCGGGTCCAACCTTCTTCGCAATCCGGCACGCATGTCCCACGGATATTCGTTGTGCCTTGCGGGCAATCATCGTCCGGCGGCAGGCAGCGGCCATTCTCATCGCGGCTGTATTCCTCTGGACATTCAGGCACGCACTGGCCACGGAAGGTTTCGCTGCCTTGCGGACAATCGGGCTCCTGGCACTGGCCGCGCAGATTGGGATAGGAACCATCCGGGCAGCGCGGCACGCAATAGCCGTACGGATCGCGCGTTACGCCCTGCTCGCAGACGGGCACGCAGCGGCCGTTATTGGTCTCAAAGCCATCC
>JAIBJH010000190.1 GCA_020029455.1 Hyphomicrobiales bacterium | reverse complement strand
ACCTCCTTGAAATCCGCGGGCTTGCGGGCGTCTTCGTCGATGACGAAATCTCCAAGGGCATCCATCGCGGCACCGACAAGTACAAGCAGTTCAAGATCGTAGGCTCTGTGCATGGCGACTGGGCCCAGGAAGTGGCGCAGAAGGCCGTCTCCGGCATCCTGCCATCGCTTCCTGATGTGAAAGCCGTGGTGACGCAAGGCGGTGACGGCTATGGCGCGGCACAGGCTTTTGCTGCTGCCGGACGGCCAACGCCCTTGATCATCATGGGCAACCGCCAGGACGAGCTGCAGTGGTGGAAAGAGCAAAAGGACGCCAATGGCTATGAGACCATGTCAGTCTCCATCGCCCCCGGCGTTTCAACGCTCGCCTTCTGGGTGGCGCAGATGATCCTCGACGGCAAGAAAGTGCCGCAGGATTTGACCGTGCCGTTCCTGCAGATTGACCAGGCGAATCTGGAAGCCAGCCTCGCCACAACTGAAAAGGGCGGTGTTGCCAATGTCGAATACTCGGCCGAAGATGCGGCAAAGGTCGTGGGCGGGATGTGAGTGATCACACTTCAACAATAAGACTGGACGGCGTCGAAAAATCATTCGGCGCCGTCCGGGCCCTGGCGGGGGTGACGCTCGCTATCGCGCCGGGAGAGTGTCTCGGCCTTGTCGGGCACAACGGCGCGGGCAAATCCACTTTGATGCATCTGTTGGCGGGAACGCTTTCGCCGAGCGCAGGCAGCATTTCGATCGGCGGTGAAACCCATTCCGGCGGATGGACAACAGCGGCGGCACAGACACACGGTGTGCGCTGCGTGTTCCAGGAATTATCGCTTTGCCCCAATCTGACGGTTGCCGAGAATGCCCGGGTGCTGCACGCCTCTCTGCGTGGGATCGGGTGGAAGGCGCGTGCTTCCGCCCTCATCATGGAAAAGCTCAACCAGATTTTTCCGAAGCATGGCATACATGCGGACGACGAAGTGGCGGACTTGGCAATCGGCAAGCGGCAGATGGTGGAGATTGCACGGGCCTTCACGGTGACGGAGCAGCCGCTGTCACTTGTCATTCTCGATGAACCCACCTCCTCACTCGATGCGATTACGGCGAAGCAATTGCTTGAGCATGTGAAGCGGGAAACGGCGCGCGGGCTTTCCATCATTTTGATCTCGCATATTCTTGGTGAAGTGCTGTCGACGGCGCACCGTATCGTGGTGATGAAGGACGCCAAGGTGGTGGCAGACAAGCCGGGCGCCAAATTCTCCCGCGACTCGCTGGTCGAGGCCATGGGTTCGGAACATCACACGGCGAAGATTGCTAAAGCTAAAGCTGCGCAGACAGCCGCGCGCGAGATGGTGATCGAGACGGCCGGCAAATCCTTCCATGTGGGCAAGGGCGAGATCGTTGGGCTGGCTGGGCTGGCGGCAAACGGCCAGACGGCGATGCTGATGCGGATTTTTTCGGGCCGCGAGTGCAAGGTGAGCGCTCCAATCGCCTTTATCGCGGGCGACCGGCAGAGCGACGGCATCTTCAATCTCTGGTCCATCGCGCGCAATGCCACGGTGCGCTCCTATGGGGCACTTTCAAAGCGCGGGCTGATTTCACTCAGCAAGGAGGCGGAACTTGCCGAGACATGGAAAGAGAAGCTCGCCATCCGCACGCCGGACATGGAGAATGCCATTCTCACCCTTTCCGGCGGCAACCAGCAGAAGACATTGTTTGCGCGGGCGCTCTCCTCCGATGCGGGGATCATCCTGATGGACGATCCGATGCGCGGTGTTGATGTAGGCACCAAGCAGGAAGTCTATGGATTGATCCATGAGCAAGCGGCTGAGGGTCGCAGCTTTGTTTGGTACACAACGGAGTTCGAGGAACTCACGCACTGCGACCGTGTCTATGTGTTCCGCAATGGCGCAGTGACGGCTGAATTGTTGTCGGATGATTTGACCGAGCAGCGGGTGCTGCAGGCTTCCTTTGCGGAGAAGGCGGCATGATCAATGCCAAGATGCTGCGGCAGGCCCTGCCCTTCCTTTCGCTTGCAGTGGTGCTGGTTGCAACCTTCATCATCCAGCCGCGCACCATGAGCTATTTCGGGCTGAACCTGATGCTGCAATATGCGGTGCCCATTGCGCTTGCCACCATTGCGCAGATGTTCGTCATCACCTGCAATGATCTTGATCTTTCCATCGGGCCATTCGTGGGGCTGGTGAGTTGCATCGGTGCGACATTGCTTCTCGATAATCCGGTGATGGGTGTTGCGGCACTTGTGGCACTTATCCTCGTCTATGCGGCGGTGGGCGGATTGATCCAGGCGCGCAATCTTCCTTCCATTGTGGTGACGCTGGGGCTTGCCTTTATCTGGCTAGGCATTGCGGTTTTGATATTGCCTTCGCCTGGCGGGAAAGCACCGCAGTGGCTCAAGTCGTTGATGGCGCTGCAGACACCGATCATCCCCTTCCCCATTATTGCCGCGGTGGTGATCGGATTGGTCATTCAGTTCGCGCTGATGAAGACATCGCTCGGCGTCATTGCGCGGGGTGCGGGCGGAAATCCGGTGGCGCTGACGCGAGCCGGCTGGTCCATGTTCAAGACAAAGGCCATCCTCTTCGGCATTGCCGGATTCTTCGGCGTGCTGTCGGGGTTGTCGCTGCTTGGCCTTACGACTTCGGGCGATGCCCATATTGCAGACCGCTACACGCTCTATTCGATTGCGGGCGTGATTTTGGGTGGCGGCAATTTCATCGGCGGCCGGGTTTCACCAATGGGCGCGGTGATCGGAGCGCTGACGCTGGCGCTTGCCGGATCGTTCCTGATCTTTCTCAGGATCTCGCCCGACTGGCAGATCGGCGCGCAGGGCGCGATCCTCATCATCGTGCTGGCGCTCCGGGCGCTGGTCACGCGGGGCGGACAGGTGGCGGCATGACACGCGTCACGAGACTCGCGCGCGAAGCCTGGCCCTGGACCTTCCTTGCGGCCTTTGCGGTGTGGCTTGCCACCATCACCTATACAGGCGGGCAAGGTTCGGGCGCCATCCTCACCGCCGCGCTCTCCTTCGCTACCTTTTCGGTGATCGTGGGTTTGGGACAGATGCTGGTCTTCACATCTGGGCCTGGCAATGTGGATCTTTCCATTCCGGCAACGATCACGCTGGCCGGCGTTGTCGCCATGAAGGTGATGGATACGGATAATGCGCGGCTGCTGATCGGCATTGCGGCGGCGCTGGGCGCGGCCTTTACCGTGGGGCTTGCCAACTATGCGCTGATCCGTGTGCTGCGCATTCCGCCGATCATCGCCACGCTCTCTTCCAGTTTTCTGGTGCTGTCGACAGCGATTTCCTATGGGCGCGGCATTCGCATCAAGCCGCCGCCGCTGCTCGCCGATTTTGCCACGGCGCGGATCATGGGCGTGCCGCTGGTGGCGATCTTCACGGTGATCCTCAGCATCATCCTGGCGCAAATCCTTCTGCGCACCGTTTATGGGCGGAGCCTGCTTGCCACAGGGCAGAATGCGCGGGCGGCATGGCTCTCGGGCCTTGATCCCGAGCGCACAAGGCTCATCACCTATGTGGCAAGCGCTCTGCTCGCAGGTGTTGCGGGGCTTTGCCTTTCCGGATTTTCCGGTGGTGCGGCGCTCAACATGGGCGAGGAATTCCTGCTCGCCTCAATCGCCGTGGTGGTGATCGGCGGCACTTCCGTTGCGGGCGGGAAGGCAAGCGTGCCCGGCATCTGGGGCGCGGCGCTCTTCATGTATCTCCTCGTCTCCATGTTGAACACTTTTGGTGCGAGCGCCGGAATCCGTCTCATCCTCACCGGTGTCATCATCATCGCTGTCATCGTTGCGGCGACGCGTGACACCGGTGGAAGATAGCGAGCGGGTTACATCAATTGCCATCTCCGGGCCGCAATTCTCTTGGTAGAATGGCGGTCCTCTACTGGAGGGTGCCCCATGAAGCGGCTGATGTTTGCCATCATACTAACCATTCCGCTGGCAGGCCCTGCCCTTGCCGACCCTTGCGACAAGCTGATCAATACCCTCGAGTCAGCCCTTGCGGAGCCCGGCGTTTCATACGCGAATCGCGTCGAACTGGATGCCCTGCTCAATGCGGGCCGCGAAGCAAAGGCTGCAGGCAATACGCAATATTGCGAGCAGGCCATGACGGGCTCACCAGGGCAGCTGCCGCAGTCAACACCCACAGATCGTGATGCCGACAAGTGCCACGGAACGCCCAACTCGGTATGATCCGCATCAGTTGCGCAATTTTCCGGGCTGACAACAGCGCAGCAAATCCGTAAGGTGCGCGCATGGCTGGAGGCAGCCAGCAGCCCGCGCCCCAAGAGGGGCATGGCGAATGCCTCCCAATTATTCCTTCCTGACCGTTTCAACAGTCTGGCGAAGGCGTTGGTAATGCGGGCGCTGACGGGCATTTCGCCAAGATGAAAGGAAACGGATATGCGCGATTATCGCGATGCGAAGGCCATGGCGAAAGCAATGCGGGAGGCGCTCGCCAACCGTGATGTGGCAATCACTCACAGCGAGGCACTCGAAATTATTGCTCGCCAGTTCGGGTTGGCAAATTGGAACATCATGTCGGCGAAGATCGATGACGAAGGACCCGCTCAGGACGGTGGAGGGATTGCCTTTGAGCAGGCCGTGCCGATCGTGCGGATTTTCGATGTTGCGAAAGCGAATGAATTCTATCTTGGCTTTCTCGGCTTCACGGCCGACTGGGAACACCGCCACGGTGACAACTTCCCCTTGTACATGCAGATCTCACGCTCCGGGTTGAGGTTACATCTCTCCGAGCATGCCGGAGACGCCACGCCCGGCGGGAACATGTGCGTCTACATGAAGGGCATCCGCAATCTTCATAAGGAACTCTCGGCGCGTAACTATCGCTACATGAAACCGGGGCTTGAGGATCAGGGTACACGGCTGGAGCTGCAGGTCATTGACCCCTTCAACAATCGCATCCGGTTCATAGAAGTGAAGGATCAGTGATGCGTCTTGATCTGGCGCATCTTTCGCTTCGCAGACGATTCCATCTGCTCGCCCGATACGCTAGAGCCGCCAGCAATCGGCGGCGAGCAACAATTCGGTGAGATCGCGGTAACGCTGGCCGTCGAGGCCGGTGATTGTTTTGATGCGTTCAAGCCTCGCATAGACAGTGTTGGCATGCTTGCCGAGGTGGCGGCCGGCAAGCTGCACATTCATGTCTGCTTCGGCCATGGCACGCAGCGTTGCGACGAGGCTTCCTTCCGCTTCTCCATCGGCAGCAACGAGTGCCTGGACCCATGGCTTCGGTGCTGATTGCACATAGTCATTGCCACGATGCACCAGAAGTTCACGGATGGGCAGATCGGCGAAGCGCACCACGCGACGCGCGATTGCCGCGAAGTCGAGAGAGATCTTCGCCTCATGGAGCGCTTTCGAGACGAAGGCCGTCGATGGATGACTGGCGCTGAGGCCGAAAAGAACGGCGGGACCCAGCACTTCGAGAAGCGGCAA
>JAIBJH010000189.1 GCA_020029455.1 Hyphomicrobiales bacterium | reverse complement strand
CTTCTTTCAATCTCCACGCCAACGCTTCTCGCATTGGGGATGATGTCGGGCTTTTCCACCCGCACCCGCGCCGCAAGCACCCGCCTGTCAGTGAGGCAGGACTGGGCGATTTTCTCGCATAGCGTTTCGACGAGATTGATGTGGCCCGCGGCCAATATGGCCTCCACCTTCTTCGCCACCACCTCGTAGGAGACCACATGGCCGATGTCGTCATCGCCCGAGCCTTCCTTCACCGAAAGGTCGATGTTGATGATGACACGCTGGGCCTTCACCTTCTCCTGGTCATAGATGCCGATCAGCGCCTCGCACTCGAGGTCGCGCACGAAGACATGGCGGATGCCGGCCTTGGCGCTCGCCACATGGTGGGAAATCATCGGCTTCTTGGACATTATTCTTGAACCTCGGTGATGTCCGGCGTCTGCCAGACCAGATGCTGCCCGCCGTCCAAAGCTATCATCTGCCCCGTAAGCGCCGGTTGTGACAAAATGAACAAGGCGGCGGCCGAAATCTCTTCCGGCGATGTACCACGGCCTAGCAGTGTGAGACGCGCCTGCTTGCGGAATTCCGCCTCGTCCATGCGGACAGAAGGAAGCGCCGGTCCGGGCCCTATGGCATTGACGCGGATGCGCGGCGCCAGCGCCTGGGCCAGCGTGCGCGTCGCCGTCCACAGGCCCGCCTTCGAGGTGGTGTAGGAGAAAAACGTCGGATTGAGTTTCCACACCCGCTGGTCGACAATGTTGATGACATTGCCATGCGCCTCTTGCGGCAGTTGCCGTGCAAAGGCCTGGGCTAAAAAGATCGGCGCCCTGAAGTTGATGTCGTGATGCGCGGCCCAGCTTTCCGGCGTGATGCCGCCCACCTCGTCGGGCTGGAAGATCGAAGCGTTGTTGATGAGAACGCCAATAGGACCAAGCGCTGCCCTGGCCTCCTTGATCAGTCTCTCGGCTGTATCTGCTCTTGCAAGATCACCTGCAACAACTGTGGCCTTCCGGCCTTTCGCCTGAATGACGGCTGCAACTTCATCTGCTTCCTTGCGCGATGTGTTGCAATGAACCGCCACGTCATACCCTGCATCCGACAATGCCAGCGCCAATTGCCGCCCGATGCGCTTGGCGGCGCCTGTGATCAGCACTGTTTTGGGTTCGGAACTCATCAGCTCTTCGGCAGCAGGATCACGTAGTGCTTGCGCACCTTCTTCACCGTCTCCCAGGTGCCCTTGAAACCTGCGGGAATGATGAAGGCATCGCCCTTCTTGAAGCGCCAGCTTTTCTTCGCGCCTTCTTTCCGCAACACCACTTCGCCCGCAATGATGTGGCAGAACTCCCATTCATCATAGTCGATCTTCACCTGCCCCGGCGTTGACTCCCAGATGCCGCAGTAGAGCCGGTCATCTTCGCCCGTCCAATGGTTCCATGTGGTGGTTGCGTATTTGCCTTTGATGAGCTTGGCCGGGTCTGGTTTGCCCGTCTCTTTCTTGGGTGCGCCCTTGCCGCTGGTCTTCAGCTTCACAATGTCGGGGATTCCAGCCATCACGATCCTCTTTGCGATTTTGCCCGTTCGAGAAGTTCATCCTTGCCGGGTTTGAAGTCGCTGGCAATCCACCAATCTTCAAGATGCTGCAGCATCTCTCCAAGCACCGGCCCAGAAACAAATCCCGCCTCCAGCAAATCCCTGCCCTTCACCGGAAACTCCGGCGGTGTCCACTTCATCGGCAATGCGATAAGTTTCCGCCAAGCTGCTTCGCCCTCCTTCGCCCGCGATCTTGCAAAAGACAAATGCGCAGCATCGTTCCAGGCTTGCACACCAAGTTCGTAAAGCAAACGCCGCTGTTCCTTGGCTGCAAGTTGCGGAGAGACTTCCGGCGCAACATGCAGCGCCTCAAGCCGCGCCGCTTCCGCATTTGAAAGACGCAGGCGTTCCTTCAGGCCTGCCGCGTCTTTCGCCAAGACAAAGAGCCGCAGAATGGCATCCGGCGGCAGTCTCCCGATCACCCGCCATTCCTCCGTATGCGGAAAAATTTGCTTCAGGATGCCGCGTTGCGCCATGACCTTGAGGGTCGGCACCGCTCCCGGAGCGGCCAGAAGCTTGAGCATTTCCTGCCGCAGCCGTTCTGCCGACAGGTTCTTGAGGCCGGACTTGAGTTGATTACAGGCTTTGAGTCCGGAGGCATCCGGCACGCCCTTGCCGTACCGTGCGTGAAAGCGAAAGAAGCGCAGGATGCGGAGATAATCCTCTTTGATGCGCGCCGAAGGACTTCCCACAAACCTCACGCGCCGCCGCAGGATATCTCCATAACCATCTGCAAAATCGAAGATTTTCCCGCTTGCATCGGCATAGAGCGCATTCATGGTGAAGTCGCGCCGGTGGGCATCCGCCGCCCAGTCGTCCGTGTACTGCACAACCGCCCGCCGCCCATCCGTCTCCACGTCGTGCCGCAATGTGGTGATTTCGAACACGGCCCCATGCTGGACGACCGTCACCGTGCCATGGTCGATGCCAGTCAAATGCACCGCCATGGCTTTCGCCTTGAAGGCGGCAATCATGGCATCGGGCGGCGAGGTGCAGGCGAGATCGACTTCCGTAACCTTCTCACCCATCAGCGCATTGCGCACCGCGCCGCCCGCAACGCGCGCCTCACCGCCGGCAGCGGCGATGGCTGCCATCACCTCTTGCAGGCGCGGTTCCTTCAGCCACTTGGCCCGCGCCAGCGACGGCAGCTTAGAAGCGCGCGGCATGGAGCCTGTCTCCCAGATTCTTGATCATACCCGCCGTTGCGCCCCAGATGTAACGTTCGCCATAGGGGTAAGCATAGTATCGCCGCGTCAAGCCATTCCACTCCCGCGTATGGGTTTCCAGGTTGCCTTGATCGAGCAGGAATGAGAGCGGCACTTCGAAGACTTCATCAACTTCGCCCGGTTGCGGCGCCACCGCAAATCCATCCTTCAGTATTGCCACCACAGGCGCCACGAAATAACCCGTCACCGTCAGATAGCCATCGAGATAGCCCAACACCTCCACATGATGCGGGGGCAATCCCGTTTCCTCCTCCGCCTCGCGCAGCGCCGCTGCCATCGCCGTTTCCCCGGGGTCGATGCGCCCACCCGGAAAGGCGATCTGCCCCGCATGCTTGGAAAGTCCCGCATGGCGCTGCGTGAGCAATAGCTGCAATCCGCCATCACGCTCCACCAATCCCACCAGCACCGCTGCGGCTTTGGGCGTAACACCTTCCGGGATCATCCGCGCCTTCACATTCATGTCGTCGTCGCTGTGGTCCCATGTCTCGGGCGCCGTGTCACGCAAGGCACGCTTAGCAGCATCGATGAATGTGCTGGCTGTAAAGGCGTTCACGCGATGCCGATTTCGTTAGCGGGTTTCATCGGAAAGAATGTGCCCGATGACCACACGCCATACCAGCCGTCTTTCACAGTGCCGAGCGCCACCAGATCATAAAACAAGCTCCGCGCCACCAGCGCCTCGAGATTGGACCTTACAAGCACGTAAGGTTTGAGCCCCAGCGTTCCCTCCTCATCGGCAAAGCGCAAGGGATGCTCGGCATTCACCATGACGTGATTGTCACAATTCGTCTCAAATGAAATGCGTTGCTGATCGCCCTTGCCTTCAACGCCCATGCGGATCGCCAGGAACGGCGCGTCGTCAACCCTGATGCCGCATTTCTCGACCGGCGTGACGAGATAATACTTTCCATCCGGGTCCAGCCGCAAAACCCTTGAAAACAGTGTGTAAAGCGGCTTCCGGCCGATCGGCGAATTCATGTAGAACCAGGTGCCGTCGGCGGCGATCCGCATGTCGATGTCGCCGCAGAAGGGCGGGTTCCACATATGCACTGGCGGCAGGTCTTTGCTGCCTGAAGTTGCCTCCTTCAGGCCCGCCAAGGGATTGCTTGCATCTCTTTGAACCGCCATGATTGTTGCACCGGAGGGGATTCGCCCAGACGGAGACGGCATGCCACTTTTGCGCCACGCTGCGCAACGATGATGTCGTCCGCCTGATAACAGGTCAGTTTTACATCTGTAACATCAATCAAGGAAGCCCAAGGACGTCATGGCCACGAGCAAAGTCGCAGCAAGACCAGTGCGGGAATTTGAAAACATCGCAGGGCTTTTGGGGGCGGCCCGCGCCAGCTTGAAGGAAGTCATCTTCGGGCAGGACCAGGTGATCGACATGTGCCTCGTCGCCATCCTCTCTGGCGGCCATGCGCTGCTGGTCGGCGCGCCGGGTCTCGCCAAGACGAAGCTGGCCTCGGCACTCGGCAGCGTGCTGGGCCTTGATGAGAAGCGCGTGCAGTTCACACCGGACTTGATGCCCGCCGACATTCTGGGTTCCGAAGTGTTGGATGAGGATGAGCGCGGCAGGAAATCCTTCCGCTTCGTGCCGGGTCCCGTCTTCTGCCAATTGCTGATGGCGGACGAAATCAACCGTGCCTCGCCACGCACCCAATCGGCGCTTCTGCAAGCCATGCAGGAGCATCACGTCACGGTGGCGGGTGTGCGCCACGATGTGCCGACACCCTTCCATGTGCTCGCCACGCAAAACCCCATCGAGCAGGAAGGCACCTACCCCCTGCCGGAGGCCCAGTTGGATCGCTTCCTCGTGCAGGTCGACATTGGCTATCCGCCGCAGGATGCCGAGCGCCGCATGCTGTTCTCAACAACAGGCAATGACGAATCCCCGCCCAAGCAGGCTATGACCGACAAGGATTTGATTTCCGCGCAACAACTCACCCGCACCATTCCGGTAGGCGAGCAGGTGGTGGATGCCATCCTGCGTGTCGTGCGTTCTGCGCGTCCTGGCCCCGACTCGGATGCGACAATCAACGGCTCGGTCGCCTGGGGTCCATCGCCCCGTGCGAGCCAAGCATTGATGCTGGGCGCGCGAGCCAAGGCGCTATTGGATGGCAGGCTCGCGCCTTCAATCGACGATGTGGCGGAACTGCTGGAACCTGTCTTCAAGCACCGCATGGCGCTCAATTTCCAGGCCAGAGCCGATGGCCGCACCATTGCTGAAACTATCAATCATCTGAAGACTTATCTCGCCTGATGGCACGTTCCCCGGCCAGCGCCCTGCGTTTGAGCGACAGGGGCGAGGCTGCCGCCTCCGCCCTGCCGCCCTTGCTGGTGCAGGCCGAGATGATTGCAGCCTCGGTGATCCTCGGTGTTCATGGCCGCAAAGCCGCGGGGCCGGGCGAAAGCTTTTGGCAATATCGCCCCTACAGCTTCGGCGATTCAACCCAGCGCATCGACTGGCACCGCTCGGCAAGGGCCGACGGTGTCTATATCCGCGAGAATGAATGGGAGAGCGCCAACACGCTCTGGGTCAGGCACTGCCCAATGCCATGCCCTTGCAGCGCAGAGCCGCCGCCGTCCTGGCTTCCGATTTTCTTGAGCCATTGCCGGATCTGCGCAAAGCCCTGTCGCCCCTCGCCGCAAGCGGCATCAAAGGTCATCTCGTGCAGATCGCCGACCCCGCCGAAGAAGCGCTGCCCTTCGAAGGCCGCATTGAATTCCTCGGCTTTGATCTTCCGCAAACCTATCTGGCGCGCAAGACTGAGAACCTGCGTGAAGACTATGCCCGTGCTTATCTCGCCCACCGTGACGCTCTGCGTGAACTGGCGCGCAGCCTGGGCTGGAGCTTCATCGTCCACCGCACCGACCAGCCTCTGAGCGCTGCATTGCTGCCGCTTCATCTGCAAGTCGCCGGAGCAAATTTGCGCAGGCGGGACCACCTCGCATGACAGCGCTTCTGCAAAGCCTGCAATTTGGAACGCCGCTGGCGCTAGCGGGGCTCCTGGCGCTGCCCATCATCTGGTGGCTGTTGCGCTTCACACCGCCGCGTCCCCGCCAGCTCAAGTTCCCGCCGCTCCGCATTCTGCTCTCGCTGCCAAGCCAAGAAGAAACGCCCGACAAGACACCCTGGTGGCTGCTCGCGCTTCGTCTTCTGCTTGCAGCACTGTTGATCTTCGCCGTGGCACAGCCATTCCTGCAACCACGGGGTTCTGGAGTGCTGCCCACAGGTCCGCGCCTCATCATCATCGACAATGGCTGGGCCGCTGCCGGTCAGTGGAACCAGCGCCGCGATTTCCTCATCGGTGTTCTGGAACAAGCACGCGATCAGGGCGCACCCGTCACCCTCGCGCTGACAGCCCCGAGTGCAACACAAATTCCCGTGCAGCAGGGCGTTGCGCGCGATGCGCTTGAAACCGCACGGCTCATCAAACCCTCTGCGATCAAGACCGACCGCCCGGCGCTGCTCAAGAAGCTTGAAGCTGCTGGCAACAAAGACTTCTCGTCTATTGTCTGGCTTTCAGATGGTTTCGACGCGGGTTCGGCAACCGCTTTTGCCGAGGGTCTGCGCAACCTTTCTCCGTCAGCGCCATTTATTGTGCATGGACCTGAAGCAACATCATTGCCCCTCGCATTGGGTCCCCTCACGGTGCAGGGCAATGACATCAAGCTCCATGTGCTGAAGCCGGACTCATCGGTTGCAACAGAAGCCACGCTCACCGTCCGTGCAGTCAATGGCCGCATTCTGCTTGAGCAACCCGTCACCCTTTCGCCAACGCAGGCAACGCCTGCCAGCTTCGTGCTGCCCACCGCCTTACGCAATGAGATTCAATCCGTGGGGCTCATCGATCAGGACCACGCCGGAGCACGCCAGCTTTTCGATGACCGTTGGCGCCGCCGCACCATCGCCCTGATGGCAAATCAGTCCATCGAACAGGCCCAGCCCTTGCTGTCACCACTGCACTATTTGCGCCGCGGCCTCGAACCCTTTGCCGAACTCTTCGAACCGCAGGACCAGGCGGAGATCGCAAGCCTCATGGATGCGGGCCTCAACATGCTTGTGCTGTCGGACTTCGGTTCTCTTCCCGCCGAAGAGCAAGAGCGTCTGGCGCAATGGATCAACAATGGCGGCGTGCTGCTGCGTTTCGCCGGACCGCGATTAGCGGCGGGTGGCGATGATCTTCTTCCGGTAACACTGCGCGAGGGCGATCGCGCCCTTGGCAGCTCCCTGAGCTGGGATGTGCCACAAGGCTTGGCGCCGTTTCCAGAGACGAGCCCCTTCGCCGGGCTCACCATCGATCCTACCGTCAAGATCACACGCCAGGTGCTGGCGGAACCTGATCCCGACATGGCCTCGCGCACCTGGGCCATGCTGGATGACGGAACCCCATTGGTTACTGCCGAACGGCGCGGCAAGGGACTCATCGTCCTCTTCCACGTCACCTCCAACGCCAACTGGTCGAACCTACCGCTCTCCGGCCTCTTCCTCGACATGCTGCAGCGTGTGGCCGGCATCGACCCTGCCGCGGTTGTCGCCAACACGGCTTCGTCGGATACGGATTTCGTGCCGCGCCTCATTCTCTCAGGACAAGGCGAATTGTCATCACCGGACGGCACGGCCCAGCCAATCGCCGCAAAGGACTTCGACAAGACGGTTGCCGACCAGAACCACCCACCCGGCCTCTATGCCAAGCAGGGCCGGGAATATGCCTTGAACCTTGCACTCACCGATGCCGATCTCCGTGCCATGCCGGCAAGCCTCCCCGGTGCGGTAACGCGCGGCTACGCCGCCGAGCCGCGCAAGGACCTGGCGCCCTATCTCTTCCTCATCGCTGCCCTGCTCTTCATGGCCGATACGCTGGCAACGCTTGTCATTGGTGGCGGATTGACTCGCAAGACCGCCATGGCAGGCATCACGGCGCTTCTTCTGCTGACGCCCATTCCCGATCGGCCCGCGCTCGCCCAGAATGCAAGCGAGCAACAAGTCAGCGAGCGCGACATTGCCGCTGCATTGGAAACAAGACTTGCCTATGTCGAGACGGGCGACGACGAGATCGACCGTGTCAGCAAGGAAGGCCTCGCAGGGCTAACTCTCTATCTCACCGACCGCACCTCGGCGACGCTCGCCGAACCGCAGGCCGTGAACATCGAAAACGATGACCTGACATTCTATCCCCTGCTCTATTGGCCTGTCCGCGATGATGCCGAAACACTGAGCGATAATGCGCGCGCCAAGCTGCAGGCCTATATGCGCAACGGCGGCCTCGTATTTTTCGATACCCGCGACGGCGGACTTGATCTCGATGGTGGCGGCAGCGACGGGCTCAAGAACCTGCTCAAGGGCCTTGACCTTCCACCACTCGAACCGGTGCCGGACCAGCATGTGCTGACGCGCAGCTTCTATCTCCTCGACCGTTTCCCCGGCCGCTTTGACGGCACCCGTCCCTGGGTTGAGTCGCGCATCGGCGACACAAACGAAAATCCCGGCGCTTCCGACGGCGTTTCCTCCGTCATCATCGGCAGCAATGACTATGCCGCCGCCTGGGCCATCGATGACAATGGCAATCCGCTCTATGCCGTGGTGCCAGGCATTGAGCGCCAGCGAGAATTCGCGCTGCGCACCGGCATCAATGCCGTGATGTATGCCCTCACCGGAAACTACAAGGCGGACCAGGTTCATGTTCCTGCCTTCCTGGAAAGGCTGGGCCAATGAATTTCCGGCTGCTCTTTGATCCCTTCGTCTCCTGGCCCCTGCTCTGGGCCTGCTGCGCCATCGCGGCGGCACTTGCCGTTTATCTCGTCTATCTGCGCCGCCGTGGCTGGCCCTATCGCGTGCTGTCCCTGGCGCTGGTCATTGCGGCGCTTGCCAATCCTCTGCTCACCAGCGAAGAGCGCCAGCCTCTTTCCGATATCCTCGCCGTCATTGTCGATGACAGCGACAGCCAGAACATCGGCAATCGCCGCAGCCAGGCTGAAAGTGCTCTTGCCGAACTTGAGAAATCCGTTGCCGCACTTGGCAACACGGAACTGCGCATCGGCCGCACCGTGACGGGTACAACACCCGACACTGACGGCACGCGCGTTTTCACCGCTCTCGACCGCACCCTCGAAAGCATTCCGCCGGATCGATATGCCGGTGCCGTCGTCATCAGCGATGGGCAGGTCCATGATGTTCCGAAAAGCCCGTTGGCGCTAACGAAGGATGCGCCACTCCACGCCCTGCTGACCGGATCAAAAAACGAAGCTGACCGCCGCGTCGTCATCACCAACGCACCGCGCTTTGCCATCACCGGCAACGATCAAACGGTATCTTTCCGTATCGAGGACCAGCCCGCCACCTCGCAGACTGCTTCCGTCGCCGTCCGCCTGCCGAACGGCGATGAACAGAAATTCGATGTTCCGGTCAACACCGAACAGGCTATCCAGGTGCCCATCGACCACGCGGGCCAAAACCTCCTGCAGATCGAAGTGGCGCCCCGCGACAACGAAGTCTCGCTCACCAACAACAAGGCGCTCATCGTCATCAAGGGCATCCGTGACCGCCTGCGCGTGCTTCTGGTCTCAGGCGAACCGCACCCCGGCGAACGCACCTGGCGCAACTTGCTGAAGTCCGATGCGGCGGTCGATCTCGTTCATTTCACCATTCTGCGCCCGCCGGAAAAGCAGGACGGCACCCTCACCAAGGAACTTTCGCTCATCGCCTTCCCGACGCGCGAACTCTTCCTCGACAAGATCAAGAGCTTCGATCTCGTGATCTTCGACCGCTACCGCATGCAGTCGATCCTGCCCGATGCCTATCTCGCCAATGTCGCGCAATATGTCCGTGAAGGCGGAGCGGTGCTCATCGCCTCAGGCCCCGATCTTGCGTCCATGGATGGGCTCTATTCCACCGCGCTCTCCGAAATCATGCCCGCCGCGCCCAATGGCGGCATCACCGAAGAGCCTTTCCGCCCGGCCCTCACAGATGTCGGCATGCGCCATCCCGTGAGCCGCAATCTGCCCGGCAGCAATGGCCAGAAGCAGCCCAAATGGGGCCGCTGGTTCCGCCTGGTCAACGTGGATACAGCACCCGACTCCGAAGTGCTGATGGACGGTCCCGGCAACATGCCGCTCCTCGTCTTGAACCGTGTGGGCGAAGGCCGCGTGGCGCAATTCCTTTCCGATCACGGCTGGCTCTGGGCCAGAGGCTACGATGGCGGCGGCCCGCAGATCGAACTTCTGCGCCGCATCGCCCATTGGTCCATGAAGGAACCTGATCTCGAGGAAGAAGCACTGCTGCTTCGCCAGGATGGCCAGAACATCATCGTCGAGCGCCACACGCTCTCTGACAAGGCGGGTGAAGTCACTCTCACCGGGCCTTCGGGAAGACGGAATGCCGCGTCTGTCGAAAGCCAGCGCCAATTCCCTGATGGCGGGACAATCCTGGGCGGCGATCCGCAAAAATGACCAGTACCGCGTGACCGCCGTTCGTGAGGTGCCGCTTTTTGCCACGCTTGCAAGCCTTGCCGTGTTGCTGCTCGCCGTCACCGGCATGTGGTACCGCGAGGGCCGCTGACTAACCTTGGTATCGGTGCGCGGCGATGACAAGTCCCTGCGCGTCGGTAAGGCTGCCCGGCACCAGTTCGAGGTAGAGCAGCCGTTTCGGATCGGCAGGCCCCGGCAACAACAGTTGTCCTTCCGGCACCTGCTGAAATCCCATGCGCGCATAATAAGGAAGGTCGCCCACAAGAATGACAAGGCGGTGCCCAGCGTTCTTCGCGGCCGCAAGCGTGTGTGCCATGAGCGCGCGGCCAATGCCGATATTCTGCCGCTCGGGGTGAACCGCAAGCGGCCCCAGCAAAAGCGCAGGCGTGCCCTTTGCGCCAATGGCCAGCGGCCAATAGCTGATGGCGCCGACGACGCCGAGCGCGGACTCGCGGATCACTTGTGACAGGCCCGGTGCCGCCACCGCCCCTTCACGCAGGCGGTATGATGTCTTGGTGCGCCGGGTGAGCCCGAAGCCAAGGTCAAGCAGATGTTCGATGGCCGGTTGGTCGGCCGGTGTTGCAGCAGAGATCTGAGATTGGGAGGTCATTGGGTGCCTTGCATGACGAAATTGCGTTCGCCCTGAAGGCTCAAGAGGCCAGTGTCAGGGCAAGTGAACAGGACTGTGCAGCCGGAAAGCCGGCACATCCGTTCGTCGTCGCAGACTGGCGCAAAACAAGTGCATGGGCGCGGCGCTTAGCCAAGCACCGCAACCGCTGTCAAGCAATCTCACCACTCGGCCGAGGGCTCCGCCCCGGAGAGGATTTCAGCAATGCGCCGCCGCGAACCGGCTGTCGTGCTACCGGGCAGCTCTTCGGAATGAAAGAATCGTGCGTCA
>JAIBJH010000188.1 GCA_020029455.1 Hyphomicrobiales bacterium | reverse complement strand
AGGGGTCGCATCATTGTCGGTGCCGCCGTTGCCTGCAGCCGCCACGAACAAGATGTCGGCATCATTGGCTCTTTTGATTGCATCTTCAAGTGCCTGCGAAAAGCCGCCACCACCCCAGCTATTGTTCATGATATCGACCTTCTTCTTGGTCGCATAATCAATCGCCTTTATGGCACCCACGGTCGTACCAGATCCACTGGCGCTAAGAAATTTGACGCCCATCATTGTAGTTTTCCAATTGACACCCGCTACGCCCAGACTGTTGTTGGTTACCGCGCCAATGGTGCCTGCCACATGCGTGCCATGCTTGTTGTCATCCATTGGCTCGCCGTTATCCGTCGCGCCTGAGAAATTCGCGCCGTGAACGTCATCGACAATGCCGTTGTTGTCATCGTCAACGTTGTTTCCCGGAATTTCGCCAGGGTTGGTCCAGACATTTGCCGCCAGGTCCGGGTGTTTGTAGTCGATGCCCGTATCAATCACGGCTACGACAACGTTGCCGGAGTCGGTGCGTGTGTCCCATGCTTCTGGAGCCTTGATCTTGGGAAATCCCCACTGCTCCGGATAGCGTGGATCGTTCGGAACGCCGATTGCATGAACCACGAAAACCGGTTCCACATATTCAACGTTGGAAATTTCATTGGGGAGATTGGCCGCGATTTCAGCGCCACCTCCTTCAATCTGAACAACCTGGGCATCAATGGACGGCAGAGTGTCAATTACCTTGACGTTTTTTTGAGCAAGCTGCGCTGACTGTTCAGCGATATTTGCACCTTCCTTGTATTTGATAATGAACTGGCCTGGCACAGTCTCAGGTGGACCCGCCGATCCAAAACTTGCCTCCTGGCCGTAGGCTGCGCCCGTTGCAAGCGCGAGCATGCTGGCAAACATCATTAGTGTTTTTGAAAATTTCCTCATTTTTTCCTCCCGGAATGTTGGTTTGGGTCAATCGGCCGCGCGGAAACCCGCGCCGCCGCTTCTTGGCGGGCCGCTCTCAGCAGCCGATTGCGTTGCAAAGCGTGACGATGTTGTCGGTTGTGAACCGGGGACCGTTGAAGGTCATGCCAAAGCTGCCCGTGCAACTGGTTCCGTCGTAACCGCTTACGACTGAATTAACCCAGTTGTCGCTGCGGTAGCTTCTGATCCACGGGCCGCCGCTGGCACCGAAGGTCATTGAACAGCCGGTATTCAAGACAGTGGCGCCGCCACACCCGCCGCTTGGATTAAAGCTTTCCGAGACGCACAGCTCCTTCTTGTTCCCACCACCAATGTTTCCGGGATATCCAACGGCGTGATGCACTTGAATTGTCCCGAAGTTCCAGGAACGCCCGAGCCACCCGGTAAATCGCGTCACTGGGATCCCCCGCGCGTTGTTGGCCAGCTTGATCAAACACACGTCGGACTGCCGGTCGCCGGTATTGATCCAGCGATTGAGAACTGTCGCGCTAGCCCAGTTGAAAAGACCGAAGGGGGTCAATCCATCGCGGTAGGCAGGCGCAAACCGCCAGCCGCCGATCCAGTTGTTTGCTGAACGGTTGTAACAACAGTGGGCGGCTGTCACGATGACGTTGTTGGGGCTCACGACCGAAGCGGTGCATGTTCCGCCGCTTGTAAACAACTTGCCGATGGCAACTTGCGGATAGTTGAGATTCACCGATGAGCAGTTTTCGCAATACTGGGTGAAAACATCCTTTGTGCCCAGCACGCCCACATCGTCATTTTCAAGCTGTTCTAGTGAATTGAGTTTCTGCAACTCTTCCCACTCTTGCGGGTAGAGCTTCTGTGCCTCGGCGTCAGCGCCCGGCTGCGGCTTTCCGGCAACACTTGTGCCGCCTTGCATTGCCCCTGGATCGACGCGCTCCGGTTCCGGGATGGCATTGGTGCGCTGCCCCTCGCCTCGTGTGACGTTCCAGTCGAGCGGCTCCACCGCTCTGCGTTGCTCGGGCGTCGCGAGCGCATCCTCCGCAGCTGCAGCTTCGCTGTTTTCAATTGTAGTAGTTACACCAAGGATATCCTGCGCGTTGGCACTCAATGGCAAAAGCGAAAGAAGTAGTGCATTGGCAATCAATTGACGTTTCATGCGACAACCTCCGACATTTCATCGAGAAACCGTCCCAAACTATGAAAACAATCCAACTCCATCCCGGCAGGCCACAGGCAATGGCCGCCGGAAATGAACCAGCACAACGAAATCAATTTAAAGTTGATTCAGACGTATACGACGCCCTTGCGAGTAAAAATCAGTGGCAATCACCGCCACTACGGTCGCTCAGGTCGCCTTCGGACACGAACAACGACGCCCACCGAATTTCCACGGTGTGGCCACATTGTGATTGCGCTCCTTAACAAAAAGACCGCCTGTCCCATGATCTGTATAACCCAGGATTGTGATTATGTCAACCTGATGGCGAAAATATTGCAAGGGTGCAAGTTTTGCTGGTGTATTGGGCTGCCCAAGAGTCGAGTGTAGCCGAACCAGCTTGCATTTAATCAGAGAGTCACTGGTTCGATCCCAGCCGGGTTCACCAAATGCTTTCCCAACGTCGTCTTCATGAGCTTCTCAAGACTATTGTTGGAGGGAAGCTTCAGGAGTGGTGACCCACTGCTGGAATGTAGCGGAATATGCCCTTTTCACCGCGCGGTGTCAAGCGCTATTTTCCTGTTCTGTATTTCTATTCCATTTCAATGGGTTCTGCCGATGGCGGCGAATGGCATTCATCTATCCTGCAAGTGGATCGGGTGGAGACTGCGCGAGCAGTTTGATCACTTCATCGTCCGTGAGCGGATGAAAATCCACATAGTGCTTGCCAATCGCTATGAAGGGTTCGGGCTGTGCCAGGCAAACCACGCGATCCACCAGGGCCTCCAGCTCTTGAATTGCATCTGCCGGCGCCACCGGCACAGCAACGATGATCGATCCCGGCTTTCGCCTCTTTACCGCCTGGAGGCCGGCTTTCAATGTCGCGCCGGTGGCAATGCCATCATCAACGATGATGACGTCACGCGCCTCGAGGTCAACGGCATCGCGGCCTGCCAGATAGATCCTGCGGCGGCGGGCCAGTTCCGCCAGTTCCCTGTCGATTGCGGGTTGCAGGTCATCGCGCGTCAATCCGCAGGCCTCAATCACATCTTCATTCATGACAAGCTCATGGGCCGGGCCATCGACAACGGCCGCTGCGGCAAGTTCGGGCTGCCAGGGAACGCCGATCTTCCTCACCATCAGAAGATCCAGCGGCGCATTGATTGCCTTGGCGCATCTGAGGCCGATGGGAACGCCGCCGCGCGGCAATGCAAGGACGACGGGATTGACCAGCTTCGCCCGCGCCAGGATCCGCGCTATGGCATCGCCTGCTTCCTCACGGGAACCAAAACGAGACAATCCATCCATGTTCACAAATCCACATTCTCCTCGCGCGCATCGATGTGGAGCGCGTCAGCGTGAAGGCCGATGGCGCCGGTGAATGCGCCTTGGGCGCGGATGCGGCGCATGAGGTCAAGCCACTCCGCAGGGGCTGATCCGTTCTTCACCTGCAGATCGATGGCGGCGAAGGCCATGTGGCGGCTTTGCGGCACGCCGCCGATTGCCGCATTGTAGGCTGCGGCGCGGTAAATGCTGCGCAGGGTGACGGGGGCGCCGATTTCGCTCCGGAAGAGATCGGCGGCTTTTGCAACGCTTGCGATGTTGGGCCATAGCTCCCGTGGTGGAAAGCGGTTCAAGCCATAGGCCGCGCTTGATGGCGCGCTGTTCTCTCGCCCGCGAAACAGAAATTCGCGCGCCGAAAAATTTTTGATGGCGAGCGTGGCGAAGAACGCAGCGAAGCCTTGGTGATCGAAGGCCAGCTTCTCTTCCGCTGCGGCCAGCGCTGCCTGATCGGAGGCCACGATGGCTTCTGCAAGAATGAAGGCATCGTTGATTTTCTCGGCATAGCTGTCGGTGCGGCTTGGGCCATTGTAGACGCGGGCGAAGGCGTGCCAGTCGCGCGCCTTGAGCGCGGGGAAAAGATTTTCACTCCGGCAGAAATCGAAAAAGCCGAGAACCTGGGCGCGCAGGCTTTTGCCGAAGGCGCGATAGAGAGAGACGGCGTCGGAATAGCCCAGCTTGGCATGATTGAAGCCCATGACCTGCGGACCGCCGAAACTAGATGCGCGGCAGGCAACTTCGACACCGGCAAGGCGGCGAGCCAATGCAAATGCCTCATATTCCACCTGCTGCGACCCGTGAAGATTACGCCACTCGCCATCGCGCTGTCTGAAGCGATGGTTTGTCCAGCCAAGTCCTGCGATGTCTGCATGACCACCGAACTGGAAGTGCGCATCGAAGTGCTCTGGATCTGTGTGGCCCCACTCCTCCCAAAGCTTGTGGCACTCAAGACGCAGCACCGGCTTTCCCTTGAGGAACGGAAAGTTGCCGCTCTCCACATTCCAGACTGCGAGGGCCGCCGCAGGCGCAATCTCCGTCCGGGCGGAAAGGGTGGTAAGCAGGCCGCCGATCTGCTGCCATGCCGCCATAACGGCACAACCGTCTGCAATCTTTGATTTCAGATGTGATCCACCACGATGCGCCAGCCTGCCGCGCCGAAGATGATGATCGTTCTTGAAGTGCATGATTTTTCCGTGCCCGGCCGGGTTGCGCTTTCACCCATTAACCATCGCAGAGACTAGCGTTTGGTTAATGAGTCCTTAAGATGGATAATTGACACGTTGAGATAGTAGACTTAACTGGGCGTGCCAGCATATGGAGAAGTGTTGGCAGGTTTTCGGGTCTAAACAGGCACAACTTAAAGCCGTTGCCCGGATGGGGAACCCGGGCGGTCTGTGAGCTCCTTAATTTTCTCCGGGTGGAGATGCGTATGGATGATGCGAGACCGCGGGACTTGTTGCGCATCGGAGAGACCTTGGATACCTCCAAACTGAGGCCAACGCGTCGGCGCGGCGCCAGCCGAGGCTACCGTTCCAATCATTTGCCGGACCATGTGGTGATGCAGCTCAAGGCCTGGGAGAAGACGTCCCTTGCGGGCAGTTTCGTTGACAGTGCTGTCTATCTCGCCTCGGTTGTCCTGATCGGAGCTCTTTGTGTTTCCATCTGGCAGTACAATTATCTCTGGGGCGCGGCCGCCTACGGTGTGGCGCTGATCTTCATCGCGCGGCAGCAGCGGGCTCTCGAACTCATGGTGCATGATGCTTCGCACTGGTCGTGGGACCGGGAAAACAAGATCTTCAATGACCAAATTGCGGATTGTTGCGTCGGCTATCCGGTGATGAGCACCACCGGCGCCTACCGCAAGGGCCATTTCATCCATCACGGCACATTTGCCGGTGAACAGGACCCTTGCAAGCGCCGCTTCGCCGCGATGGGACTGGGCCATGTTGACCTGTCAACGAAATGGGCCATCACCAGGGCTGTGTTGCGCTGGTTGCCCAGCTACAATCTTGCCTACTACACGGAGATCGGCAGCAAGTCGTGGCACATGCTGTTGCAATGGGCGCTGTGGCATGCAGTGGTTTTCATCTTGCCGCTGAGCCTTGTCTTTGGTGTTGT
>JAIBJH010000029.1 GCA_020029455.1 Hyphomicrobiales bacterium | reverse complement strand
AGAGCCATTCCAATGACAATCGCCTGGTTGGCGGCAAAGCCCCAGGCCCAGGCAAGTGCGGCGATTGCAAGGGCTGACACAAGCACTTGCATGCCGCCCAAACCGAAAACCAGCTGGCGCATGGTGCGCAGGCGCTCAGGAGAGAGTTCAAGGCCAATCAAAAACAGCAGAAACACAACACCCAGTTCGGCCAGGCCGGAAAAGCCTTCGCCCTCCTTCAACACAAGGGGCGACAGCGCGGGTAAGTGCTGCGCGAAGAAGCCCAGGACATGCGGCCCTAGGACGACGCCAGTCAGCAGGAAACCCAGAATGGAGCTCATGCCAAGGCGGCGCAGAAGCGGAATGGCAACGCCGGCGGTGCCCAGGACGATGAGCATGTCCTTGTAGATTGCGTGCGATTCAACAGCCATTGCGGCAGTTTGACCTTTGAGTGCGGGGCTGTAAAGCAAGGCTATCATGGCTGAGATTGAAGAGCGTTCCTGGTCGCATACGGCCAACGGAAAAATCCGGGCAAGAGGATTGGGCATGCCTTTGTCGGGTATGCCGGGTTCCCACAATGCGATCACTGATGTCAGCGGCGTGGAAGTCGGTTACGCGACGCTGATTTCCGGCGAGGGCGCGCTGAAAGTGGGGCATGGTCCGGTGCGCACGGGCGTGACGGCAATCCTGCCGCGCGGGCGGAAGGGCGCGCATATTCCCTGCGCTGCCGGTTCTTTTTCGCTCAACGGCAATGGCGAGATGACGGGCCTTGCCTGGATCGAAGAAGCTGGCGAGTTGCAGACGCCGATCACCATCACCAATACGCATTCTTGCGGTGTGACGCGCGATGCCACTATTCGCTGGATGGCGGAGCGCGGCATCGGCTCCGGGCAGGATTGGGGATTGCCGGTCGCCGCCGAAACCTATGATGGGTATCTCAATGACATCAACGGTTTTCATGTAAACGTTCAACACACATATGAAGCGCTTGATGGGGCCGCAGGCGGCGCGCTGGTGCTCGGCAATGTGGGTGGTGGCACGGGCATGATCACCTATGACTTCAAGGGTGGGACAAGCAGCGCATCGCGGCGCCTGGACATTGAAGGTGTTGCTTACACGATCGGCATTCTGGTGCAGTCTAATTTCGGACGGCGCCCCGATCTTACCGTTCTTGGCGTGCCGGTGGGGCAGCACATTACGGACGGGCAGACACGCAAAGTGGAGCAGGGATCCATCATTGCTATCATCGCCACAGATGCGCCCCTGCAGCCGCATCAATTGAAACGCCTGGCGCGGCGCGTACCGTTGGGGCTTGCGCGCACGGGCACCATCGGTGGCAATGGTTCGGGTGACATCTTTCTTGCCTTCTCCACTGCCAATGCCGAAGCCTTTGCCAGCAAAAAGATTTTGCGAACGGGGCAGCATCTCGGATTGGCAGCGATGGACTCATTGTTCCGGGCCGTCGTCGAAGCAACCGAAGAAGCAGTGATTGATGCAATGGTCACCGGTGAAACCATGACGGGACGGGATGGACATGCGGTCGTTGGCCTGCCGCATGACAGGCTCATCGAACTCATGCACCGATATGGCCGGATGTAGCGATGCAGCATGGGTGAGCCTGCCATTTGGGTCTTGTGCGGGGTGCGGGCCGGAGACACGGCCCAGGCTCTCGAACTGGCACGGCGCGTCACCGGCAAGGTGGTTGCGCATCAGCTAGCCTTCACATGGTTGCATAACCTGCCGAACTGGATGACGGGACCTGGCGTTGCGCATCTGGAGAAGAGGTCACGCGCCATGCTGGTTCCGCCATGGCCCGACCTTGTGATCGCAACCGGAAAGCGCACGGCTCCTGTGGCGCTCTGGATCAAGCAGCAGTCGAAGGGGAAAACCGTTGCCGTGCAGCTGGGGCGGCCGCGGATGGCGTTCAATCATTTCGATCTGGTCGTGACGACGCCGCAATATGGCCTGCCGGAAGCCGAGAACGTTATCCGGCTAGATCTGCCCTTTGCTGCCCCGAAGGTGCAGGAGGCAGCGATGCTGGATCATTGGCAGCAACAGTGGAAAGCGCTGCCGCGCCCCCTGATTGCGGCGGCCATTGGTGCAGCAAAGTTTCCGCTGAGGCTGGGAGCTGCACAGCTTGATGAGTATGGATCGGCGCTCGGTGCGCTGGCGCGGCGGGAAGGCGGCAGCATTCTTCTCTTCGGCTCGCCGCGATCAGTGGCGGGTGCAGTTGAACGGGTGCGCGCGCAGATTAACGGTTCGACTTGGATTGCTGATGGACGTGGACCGGGAAATCCCTATCAGGCCGCACTTTCACTTGCCGACTTGTTTGCCGTGACAGGCGATAGCGTTTCGATGGCATCTGAGATGGTCGCAACGGGCAAGCCCACCCATGTTTTTCCACTGGTTTCGTGGCCCTCACTGCGCTGGCGTGCAGAAAATGGATTGGCAGCCTTGCTGGCGCGGAGCGGAGTTTTGGCGCCACCGCGTGATGTGGACGGATTCGTCAAGGCGTTGCTGGCGTCGGGCGCAGCGCGCGATGTGCGAGATTTGTCCCGGGCGCAGCCATATCACCAGGTGGAGACCGGCCAGGACGACGTCGTGCGAAGGATCAGGACTCTGCTGGAGCGTTCCTAGCGCATCGGGCGAGCAGGCGGAATGGCTGCGAAGCGATAGATGCGCCAGATTCAATAGTTTGGTGCAACTTTCCGCCCTCAACCGCTTTGCACTTGAGGGCCCGTTGCACCAGCGCGGAAGCGATAGCTTGCCGGGTTGAACCAGCGCAGGGCTTTGGGTTCCAGCCAATAATAGAGTGAGCGCAGAAGCGGCCTGAGGGTACGCAGATAAAGGTGGCCGATAATGCGGCCATTTATCGAAACGGGCAGAAACACATCATTGGTCATGGCCTTAGCGGATGACCAGGATTCCTTGTGGGCATCGTTTGGCACCATGAGGTCGAACGCGGCCATGCCATCGGCAAGGCATTTGCGTTGCGAAAGGTCCATGTGCAGGCGGCCGGGCGAGAGGTCGGTCAGGCTGTTCAGATGCGAGGTGATGTAGCCGTAATGTTTCGTGCCGTGGCGGAAGCCGATCTCCCAGGACACGGGACTGTCTCCGGCCTTGAGCTCGCTCAGAACCAGTTGAACAGGTCCGGCGTTGCGCGACAGGGCCTTCAAGAACTGCAGATGCCGGGGGCAGTTCAACACGCGGTTCATGCGGCCACGCTCAGCCAGCCAGGCATTCTTTTCGGCGAGTGCAAGGCGCATGGCTTCATCCGCCGCGACGCCCGGAGAGTGCGTTGAGAATGTTACTTCCCCGAGTTTTTCGAGCTCTTTGCGAATCTTCTTGCGGCGCTTGCGCTGCACAGAGGTATAGCGCGCATCGTAATCTTCTTCCGACTTGAATTGCGTGAAGTCGAGATAGGGCGCTTCTTCCGGCACGCGCGCGTCGATGAAGAGCTCTCCTGCCTCGCGCGCAACAATGCTGTCTTCACGGATGTGACGCAGATAGACGAGATCGATGTCCTTGAGGCGCGAGATGAAAGATGCGGCCGCGTTGATCCAGACTTTTGCATTCTGGCCCTTCGCGCAGAGAACATCACCATATTGGCCGAAGGGATCGGTAAGCCAGGTCAAAACCTTGAGACCAGGATAGCGGGCGAGCATCAGCGGGAAGAGGAAAACGAGCCGTTCATTGTCGTATCCGGCGATTAGGTGAAGGCTTGGCTGTCTGGGGCCGTCCGTAGTGGCATAGACCTCACTCCAACTGAGGCACCAGCCGAAGGAGCTGAACACAGTTGTCTCAATCTGGTTGGTCTTTTCCAGGGTGAGCCATTCCTGCTGGAGCGAGCGGAGCTGCTCCAGCGAGGAGACGATCGACAGCCGGCATGAGGCGGAAAGGCCTGCAACAGCAATAGGTTGCAACTTTTCTGTGGCGCCTCTGGCCAGCGCCGTTGGGATTGCTGAAGACATTCCGGGTTGCACTCCTTTGCGTGCTGCTTGCAGCAAGAATGCCAGCAAACGGCCCGGTTGTGCGGGCGAAACCCAGGATGGTTAGCGAGAGGTTAATAGTAGAGGCCAAGCCGGTGCCAACGCACATGGGGGCGGGCGACAGGCGGCACAAGCGAGGCGCGCGGATGTTGGGTATCGGCTCTAACGACGATCTGGTCGCCGTGATCGAGCCTGAGGGCCTGCAGGCGGGCAATGCGTTCTTCAGTCCGCGGATGAGTTCTCAGAAGTGATGGATGGGGAAGCCGTGAACCGGGCAGCATCATACTCTCCCACTTCGCGCCCTGCTTCTCTTCGAGGAGGCGGAGCGCAGAGGCTAGCCCCTCAGGGTCGCCGGTGAGGCTGGCACCATCAAGGTCAGCGTCATATTCACGGGCGCGCGAGAGGCCGAGTTGCAGGAGGCCGCCGAGGGTTGGTGCAAAAATCATCAGGAGCAGGCCGAAAAGAGGCGCTTTAACTCCAACGCCGAAAACCAACGGCACGCCAAGCAGGCCCAGGGTTGAGAGAAAACTGGTGATGCGGTTCAGGACATCGGCCATGCCCATGACCTTCAGATCGCCATTCATGATATGTGCCGTCTCATGGGCAAGGATGCCCTGAATCTGCTGGGGGCTCATGGCCCGCAGCAGTCCATCGGTGATGGCGATGGCCGCATCTTCCTTTCGGCCGACGGCAAAGGCGTTCAAAATTTGCGTTGGCACATAGTAGAGTTTGGGAATAGCGGGCAGTTTGGCGCGCGATGCGAGCTCCGCAACAACCTCGTGCAGTTGCGGCGCTTCGCCTTGGGCAAGCGGGCGCGCCTTGTAGAGGCCGAGCACCATCTGCGGCGACACCCGGCCAAGGCCCGCCATGGCGATGGCGCCAATGACCGCCGCAACCACAAGACCCGTGGTTCCGAACATGCTGTAGGCAAGAAGCCCCATGATGGCGGCCGATCCGGCAACAAGAATGGCGGTGTGCAGCGCATTGCGGAAATTGTGGCGGCGCTGGACGTCAGGATTGAGGTTTCTGATCTGCATCTTTGCCCTGCTCCTGCGGCAAGGTGAAAACTTCCCTGATGAGGCTAGCAAGGGATTGTGTTGATGACGAGCCCGCCGGAACAGGACGGCAGACACTGATTGCCGCCATGCCGATGCGCGCGGTGAGGATACCGTTCACCGCGCCCTCGCCGAAACGCGCCGAGATTCTGCCCAGCAGTCCCTTGCCAAGCAAGTGCTGCAAGAGATTGTCCGAGAGCGCAAGGCCGCCGGTGACGGCGAGATGGGCGATGACCATGCGGGCGAGCCGCAGCGTCGCCAGTGTCGCGGGCTTTCCGCCATAGAGACTGGCAATATCGCGGAGCATGGAAAAATTCTGGGCGGCAACGAAGAGGATGTCGAGGGCGGCCGCCGGCGTTACCGTTGTCAACAAGGCAACGCGCCTGGCTCGGCTTGCCACCAGTTTGCGCGCTTCGGCATCAAGAGGTTCGAGCAGAAGCCGTTCAGCGAGCTTGATGCGATCCTCAGGGTCCATGATATCCGCGGCGTGGCTTTTCAACTGCGAGAGGCCAAGCCTCAGTTCGCTGCGGCCAGCGTAAAGCGATCGGAGTTCGGCCATTGCCTGTTGGGCTGCTGAATTATCGTCAAGGTTGATGGCGCGGGCCGCCTTGTCTTGCAACGCTTCAATGGAGTTGAGACGCAGCAGGCCCAGAATCTCGCGGAAGATGATGGCCAGTGCCGCGAGGCCCGCAATGCAAGCAATGCCAAGGGCAGCCCAGCCGAGCCATTGTGACCTTGCGAAGAAGGATTCGACGAGCTGCGTTGTGGCAAGGCCCGCCCACATGGCAATGAGGGCGGTGAGTGCCGAGAGCAGCAGGGCCAGCCAACGGAAGCGCTTGCGGCCCCGCAATGGCTCGGTCGAGGGGACTACAACAAGCGGATGCTCCACAGGCTCGGTAACAAATTCGATATCCGGCTTGCGCGCGCCCAGCTTGCCATCGAGTAGAAAGGCTTGTGGTTTGCGTTGAGACGTCATGGGAAACAGTCTCCCAGCAAGAATTCCATGGCACGGTCAAGCCGGATATGGGGAAACTGACCTTCCGCCATGACAGGTGGGCGGAATCTTACGAAACGGAGCTTACCGGCGAGCGACCCGTTCCAGGCTGCCGCCGTTTCAGCCGGAAGGTCGCCTGGAAAAATGGCAGCTTCAGTTTCACCGTCAAAGTGCTTGCCGGCAATTGTCTCACCCGCCTCGGGTGTTCCAGCGATGCATAGAAGCTCCTCGCTCTTTTGCGTGACCTTAGCTTCGCGCGTGGCCCTGATGGCGCTGACGGCGGATACGCCGTAGGCGGCACCGGCAAAATCAGCGCGTGCGGCGGCATTGCCGACAACTTCCCGAAGGATAGCCTCAAGCCTGTCATGATCGTGATGGTTCAGGAAATCTGCCTTGGTGGCGGCAAACAATATCCGGTCGATGCGGCGGCCGAAAAGCGCGCTCAATATAGAGTTGGCACCGATGCGAAATGACCGCAAAACATCTGATAGGGCTTGCTGCAGGTCCGACACCGCATCAGATCCGGCATTAAGGGCGGTCAAGGCATCGACCAGAACGATCTGGCGATCGAGGCGGGCGAAGTGGCCGAAGAAGAATGGCCTTACCACTTTGGCGACGTATGAATCGTAGCGGCGCGCCATCAGGCCGGCGAGTGAACGCGGTTCGATTGCCGCATCGGCTGCAATGTCGAGCGGGGCAAAGGACAGAAGGGGCGAGCCTTCCAGATCCCCGGGCATAAGGAAGCGGCCCGGCGGGAGAGTTGACAGGGAGACATCATTCTCGCGGCAGCGGGCAAGATAGGCGGTGAAGCTTTGCGCGGCATCGCGGGCCGCGACTTCTTCGGCGGGCACACCCGGTCGCAAAGTGGAGACGTGTGCCAGGAAATCCTTCGACAAGTCCTTGCGCGGAGGGCGGCGCGCCGCCGCCATGGTGGCAGCACTCCACTGCGCATAGGAAAGGCGCATCAGAGGAAGATCCAGAAGCCACTCACCCGGATAGTCCACGATGTCGATGTGCAGCTTGCCGCTGTGCAAGTTGCGGGCAATGAGGCCGTGCGGCTCATACTCTATGGTAATGCGAAGCTGGCTGATGCGGCGCGTTCCTTCCGGCCAGGCGCGCTTTTCAATCAGTGTACGGATGTTCTCCTCATATGGAAAGCGGGGCAAGTCATCATCGGGTTGCGGCTCAAGATAGCAGCGGGTGATGCGCCCCCTTGCGTGAGCCTCAAAGGCTGGAAGCCGCGCACCCTTGAGGAGCGCATTGACCAGCGCGGTGATGAAGACTGTCTTGCCCGAGCGCGAAAGCCCGGTCACGCCCAGCCGGACGGTAGGGTTCAGCAGACCGGTTGCGAAATCTTGGAGACCACCCGCCGCCAAGCGCGTGCCGTCCACTATGTCCCGGTAGCTGAGCAATCGATTGCCCCCATCATTTCCAACCGAAAGATGGAGATGAGGGCAGGCGATTGCAAGCGGCGGGTCACGCCTTGTCTTTGCCTATCTCATTCAGATCAAAGGGCGTTCCCTGATAGACCTCGTTGATCCAGTTGCCGAAGAGCAGGTGGGCGTGGCTGCGCCAACGGTTCTCCGGCAGTACCTTTGGATTGTCGCCCGGAAAGTAATGGGCCGGAACGGCGATGGGTTTCTGGGCCGCAACGTCGCGGAAGTACTCATCAGAGAGCGATGTGGTGTCGTACTCGATGTGATTGAACATATATAAAGAGTGATGGCGCGGATCATTGATGAGGCAGAGGCCCATCTCGTCCGACTCCATGAGCACCTCAAGTTTCTTGTCCTTGGGAATGTCGGCGCGGCGCACTTCCGTCCAACGCGAGACGGGCATGGAGAAGTCATCGGAGAAGCCACGCAGGAATGGCGAGGCGGGATTGAGATTGCGGTGGCGATAGACACCAAAAGCCTTCCCCGGCAGGGTGTGCTTTTGCACACCGTAGAAATGATGGAGTGCCGCCTGGGCCGCCCAGCAGATGTTCATGGTCGAGAACACGTGGGTTTGTGTCCAGTCGAAGATGGCCTGCAGTTCCTTCCAATAGGTGACGTGTTCAAACTCAAGGAGTTCAATAGGAGCACCGGTGATGATGAAAGCGTCGAACTTTTCGTGACGGACATCCTCCCATGCATCGTAGAAGGCCAGCATGTGTTCTTGTGGCGTGTTCTTCGGCGTATGGCCGGTGATGCGCACCAGCCGGAGGTCGACTTGCAGCGGCGTTGCTCCGACAAGCCGGGCGAACTGTGTCTCCGTCTTTATCTTGTTGGGCATGAGGTTGAGGAGGCCGATCTTGAGGGCGCGGATATCCTGCCGGGCGGCGGTCGCCTCGGGCATCACCATGACGCCCTCTTTCTCAAGAATGGCACGCGCGGGAAGATCGTTTGGAATACGGATGGGCATGGTGTGTGATATCAGTTTTTGTCGATGGCTTTGGAGGCGAGGCCGACAAAGCCGGCCTCAGTGGTGACGGCTGGCACGTCACGCATTCGAACAGCATAGCCGAAGTTCCGGGCAATCGCCTCGTAGAGAGGGATGCGATGATGGAGCAGTTGCTCGAAGCCCCACACGGCAAAGCCGTCGGGGTCCACGTCATCGTCGTTCTTGATCTTGTTGAGGTCCTTGTACTCGCGCCATTTCGCTTCCAGGAAAGCAGGCTGATAATACATGGGCTTGGGGTATTTGCGGAATCGCTCCACCAGGGTTCGCGCATGTTCGGGCGTTCCCTCGATGTAAAGCAGCACTGTGGAATTGCTGAGGGCCTGGAGAACCGGATCGTTTGGATCGTCCGGATTCACCACTTCACACAGACTGCCGCCGGAATCGCAGACGAAATGATCATAGCCGTAGATATCACGGGCGCGGGCGATGAATTCCGGGACATCGAGAAGGGAGCGGATTTCAGCATCGCGATGCTGGGCTTGGCGGCGCTTGTATTCGTCAAAGGAAATGCCACCCTTGGCTGGATTTCCCGGCTTGCCAAGATAGGTTGAAAGCGGCGCCAGGTTGTCGAAGGTAATGTTGGAGCGGATGTAGATCGAGTCCGAGCGCAAAAGGTCACGGAGGAACGGAACCTTCATGGCCTCGCGCTTGTAGTTCTCGGCAATGTGTTCGTCCATGTAGCGGGTGCCGATGCGGTAATCGACCGAATATTGGAACCAGCCGGCATCGAGGAGCAGGCGGGCAAGCGTGGTCTTGCCGACGCCGGACATGCCGAAGACGGTTACTGCCTTGCGTGGCAGGCTGATAAATTCCTGGCCTTTGGAAAAGCGCATGGCCCCGTTTAGCGGGCTCATGGGCCGTCAGCAAGTTGCAGCAAGGCAATTTGTTGGAGCAAATTCTTATCGGCCAAGTCTGCAACTTGGCCGGAATTTGCTCTAGAAATCCTTGGTAAGCCTGGCGTCAACGGCGTGGCTGTCGAAGTCATAGAGCTCGATGTTGCTGAGGTTCCTGGTGTAAGTGTAGCTAAGCGAAGGCGCAAAGCCGTAAATATTCCAGTCGCGCTTGGTTAGCGTCACATTTCCAGAGTAGCGCTCGTCGCGGCGGGTTTCTCCGATAAAAATGTTCATTTCGTCGAAATCCGAGAAACGCGCCTCGCCGCTGAGTTCGGCCGTGATGCCGCTGGGCAATTCCTTGTAGAGGCCGAGGCCCGCGGAGATGGTGTGGTAGGCGTTCCAGCCAAGCTCGGCAGTGATGTCATCATAGCCTGCCGAAACAGTGACATTGAAACTCGAATCGAAGGCATGGGTGATGCTGGCGTCGAGTAGCAGCGCGGTGCCGTCCAGGGAGTCATTGTCGGCATAGTCGCGCCATTCATAGATTGCTGAAAACGCGAGCGTGTCGCCGGGAAAGAGGGCATAGCGCAGCGAGGCCCTTGGTCCATAGGAGTAGTAGCTGACGCCCAGTTCGTCGGACTTTAGACTTTCACTGGCGACGCCGCCGAGGCCAAAGTAGCCGCGCTCCAAGAGATGGCGGATTTCGACAGATTGGCTGAATGAGTAGCTGTTGAAATCCTGGTCATCGTAGACCTTTGCTTCGCCATTGCCACCGGCAACGAAGGAGAAATCATTGCCGAGGCGTTTGCTGAACGCCATATTCGCGCCCGTTGCAACGCCCAACCCGCTCTTCTTCTGGCTGGCGGCACTGATGTCGGCATAGCCGTCCTCGTCCGTGAAGATCGAATTAGGTGCGTATATCTTCGTATGACTGGAGCCGTTGTTGACGTTAGTTGTCGGCGCAACCGAGAGATAGGCATTGAACTTGAGGGGGCTGCGCTCGTCCACTTGATCGATGAAAGCGCGTACGCCTGCAGCTGCCTGTTGATCTGGGGCATCTCCCTCCAGGAGCTTCAGGTGATGAATGGCGCTGTCGTCTTCTTCAAGAATGACGAGGGTTTCGGCAAGGTCCGCCCTTACAAGTGTGAGTTTGGGATCGGCGGCGAGTGCCGCCCGGAACTTTGCGGCGGCTCCCGTGTAATCGCGTTTGGCCTTGAGTATCAGGCCTTCCAGATAGAGCTGGCGATTTGCGGCATGACCCCCGCGCAAGGGAAAGCGCCGCAGCAGATCGGCAACAACAGCCGCCTGGCCGGATTTGGCAAGAGTTATGAGAAAACGCACGCGGTCGTCTTCAGTGGCCTGCTCATAGAGCGCCATCTGCTGCGCATTGGGCTGGGACTGAGGCGCCGCTTCGACGGGCGAGGCGCCAGCCAGAGCAAGAAGGAGGCAAGAGGCCAAAAGAGCGCCGCGGGTACGGCGCTCGATTGAACTCGTGAATTGGGCGGCTGGGGCCTTGCGCATGCTACTGGGCGTGAATCGCGCCGCTCATCTGCATGAAACCGCGGTGGTCATCGCTGATCGGGCTGTCGCCGCCAATCGGATAGGGGCCAATTGCTTCCAGGTTGAATACGCCGGTCACCTCAGCAGCGCCAGGACCGAAGAAAGCTCCATAGAAGGGGTTGACAGTTTCGTTTGTCACCCAACCCTGTGCCAATTCCATCTCCGCTGTACCAGTGATCGCGTTTCCGGAAGCCGAAGTCGTAATGGTTCCGGAAATGTTGACTGTGTCGTCCATGAATGCGTTCCAGTTCGGATCCGCTGGATTGCCCGCGTCTACATCTGTGAATCCTGAGCCACCGTTCAGTGTTGCGTAAGCATTCCATGCCTCTGGCGTAAGGGTTGCTGTAAATGCGCCGGTGCCGAAGTCTGCTGTTGCCGCTGTCGCGCCGGTCACTCGCCAAAGATTGTTGATTGAGACAGTGCGTCCGTTGCTGGGATCCTCCCAGTTCCAAGTCTTGGCAGTGGCGCCAAATCGACCAGAATAATTGACTGTTCCGGCAACTGGCATGCTGGCGGCCGTGGTCTTTGTGCCACCAAAAGACCATGCCTGGTGAGCGGCCTCGCCGCCGTCTGCGAGATCGCGGTATTGCGTGGCATAGCTGCTGCCAAAGGTCCAGACCTGTAGGACTTCATCTGCCGACGTGCCGTCTTCGTTGTATGAAAGGGCACGGTATTCCTTGTAAGTGCCGCCAAGATGATCGGGCACGATGAAGGGATCGTCGTAGGTGCTGCCCGCAGCATATTCCTTCATATACTTTGGCACAGGCCACAGGGACTGTTCAGCGTCGGGCTGCTTTGTGTCGATTTCAATCTGAGCCCGTCCGGCAGTATTGTATGTCAACCTGGAAAGTGCTGGTTCATCGATGTCATTTGCGAGTTTCGATTTCTCGAGAATGAGCGTTGTGTCGCCAGTCGAAAGGCTTACGTCGTTGCCGATGTTGTCGTCGCCGGTGCCGGCCGTGCCGTCACCATCGGCGCCAGAACCGCCACTACCTGAACCATCGGTACCTGAGCCGTCGCTGCCTGAACCGCTGCCTGAGCCATCGCTGCTATCCGGATTGCACGCCGCACTGGTGTCTCCGATGCTGCAGACCGACAGGGTTGAGGCCAATGTGAGCGCCGTTCCGCCGCCACCTCCGCCGCCTGCGCAGGCAGAGAGAGCGACGGCCGAGCTCATAAGAGCAAGCATGGTAACATGACGCATGATGACAACCCACCGTGGATGACAGATTCATTCAAGATGGACATGTTCCGCTAATTTTGCGTTAAGCCTAGAACAGTTTTGGAGTTTCAGTTTGCAGCAGCCCGTTCACAATTCATCAACCTGGTACGAAGCAACGGCCGAGCGGGGCGAAGGATGGCCTTCTCTCGTCTCGGCGTTGCAGTGTGACTGTTGCGTGGTGGGTGGCGGCTTTGCAGGGCTCACGACTGCGCTTGAACTTGCCAGGAGTGGCCTCTCTGTCGTCCTTTTGGAGGCGGGCCGCATCTGCTGGGCTGCATCCGGCCGCAATGGCGGTTTCGTATCAAATGGATTTGCCCTGAATGTGTCGTCACTGGCCGGGCTGGTGGGCAATGAGCAAGCGAAAGCACTCTATGGCTTGTCACAGCTTGGCACCGAGTTTGTCAGGGAAGCGATTGCAGCCCATGAGCCTGCCCTCAAGATGGGGGATGGCCTCAGGGTTTGCGTGCGCTACTCGGATGGCGGGAAACTGAGGGCATATGGGGACCATCTGCAGCGGGAGTTCGGCGAGAGCATCGATATCAATGAGACGCTGGAGACGCGCCGCCATCTCAAGACAGACCGGTATTTTGACAGCCTGTATTTCCCCAAGGCATTTCATATCCATCCCTTGCGCTATGGATTGCTGTTGGCGAGACTTGCTGAAGAAGCGGGGGCCAAGATCTTCGAATACACGCGGGCCGAGTGCATTGAACGGAGTGGAAGCGCATGGAGCGTAAGTTGCGGGAAAGGGAAGGTTAGCGCCAAGCATGTCATCGTTTGTGTTTCTGCGCTCGACAGAAGGCTGCATCGCTGGAGCGGAAGCGCCGTCCTTCCAGTGGCCACTCATGTTGCCGTGACGGAGCCGTTGAAACAGGATGTCATCAAGACATTCTCTGCTGTGGCGGACACCCGCCGGGCCGGCGACTATTACCGGCTCATTGCGGATGGCAGGATTCTCTGGGGTGGGCGCATTACCACCCGTCTGGCCGAGCCCCGTAACCTTGCTGGACTGATGCGCGGCGACATGGCGAAGACCTTTCCGATGCTCGGCAAGGCTCAGGTTGACTATGCTTGGTCCGGAAAGATGGCCTATGCGCTGAACAAGATGCCGCTTATCGGAAAGGACCCCGATGGCATTTGGTATGCCACGGGATTTGGCGGACACGGCCTCAACACCACTGCAATGGCGGGCCTGCTCATAACGCGGGCCATTGCCGAAGGCGATGACAGGTACAGGCAGTTTGATGTTCTTGCGCCCCGCTGGGCTGGTGGACCCTTCGGGCAAATCGGTGTGCAGGCTTCCTATTGGTGGATGCGGGCCCAGGACTGGCGTGATGAACGATTCACACGGGATAACTTGCCAGCATCATGACCACTTGATGGCATTTGCAGGATAGCACAGGAATTTCAGAAGGTTAAAGCGCTTGCCGCATTCCAGCGGCGCAGCTATAAGCCCGCGCACATCGGGAGAGACGTGCGAATGGCTGTTGTTCTGGAAGGCGACTACAAACCCGGCGAAGATGAGCCGTTCATGAATGAACGGCAGGTGGAATACTTCCGGCAAAAACTACTGAACTGGAAGGAAGAGATCCTCAGGGAAAGTAGGGAAACCATTGGTCATCTGCAGGATGAGAACCACGTTCTCCCTGATATTGCGGACCGCGCTTCTTCTGAAACGGACCGCTCGCTTGAATTGCGGACTCGCGACCGGCAACGCAAGCTGATCTCGAAAATTGAGTCGGCGTTGAAGCGGATCGCCGACGGTACTTATGGCTATTGCGAGGAAACCGGCGATCCCATTAGCCTGAAGCGGCTTGATGCACGTCCGATCGCCACGCTTTCAGTTGAGGCCCAGGAGCGCCACGAAAAGCGCGAGCGCGTTTATCGCGACGATTGATTGAGCCTTGGGTTAGCCCGTCATCACCGCGATGGCTTCATCGAGCAGATGTTGATTGCTTGCGCAGATGACGTTGCCACCTTGGGCCACATCTTCACCGGTCCAGCTTCCCATCACTCCGCCTGCTCCCTTCACAATTGGAATGAGGGCTGCGATGTCATGGACATGGAGCCCGGCATCGAGTGCAATATCGAGATGGCCAGCCGCGAGAAGGCTGTAGGAATAGGCATCGAGTCCAAAGCGGACGAGTGGTGTTTTTGACGTCAGGCGTTCGAAGGCGGCGGCGTTGGGGCCCTTGAACAGATGGGGCGCTGTTGTGCCGACCATGGCTTGTGAGAGGTCTTGCTGCCGTGACACCTGGATGGCGGCGCGCACGCCGCGATGATCAAGCCAGGCTCCGTGCGGATTGCCGAAAAAAGTGTCGCCCACAAATGGCTGGGCCATGACACCGACGCGCGGCTCCCCATCCTCATAAAGGGCAATTAGAGTTGCCCAGGTTGGCAGGCCGATTACAAAGGCGCGGGTGCCATCAACCGGATCCAGAATCCAGGTGAGACTCGATGATCCTTTCTTCTCCCCATACTCCTCACCGATAATTCCGTGGCTTGGGTAGTGCTTTTCAATGAGATGACGCATGGCGCGTTCACCTGCCTTGTCGCCTTCCGTCACAGGATCCCAGTATTCGTGCTCCTTGACGGCGACAGGCGTGTTTTGCCGGAAGTGGGGTAGGATCTGAGAGGCAGCAGCTTCTGCCAGGGTCAGGGCAAAGCCGGTGAATTCGGTCCAGTAATCAGTCATGGCCATGCGTTAGGGGAGAATCGGACGGGGCACAAAGGGCCAAAAGCCCAATTTTCCGCTGCATTGCAGCATGAAATCATAGATCTGAAAATTTTGCATATCTCATACCCGCGCTTTGCCTATCTTGTTTTACTTATTAAATTCAACTGTTTGAGCACAAAACTTAAACAACTATGCGAAGTCGAGCGGTGACGCACAGATCAGATACATTCGTAATGCTTGAAAAACTTATGTTGCAGTGCCAAATTGTTTTTGTGAGTTGAGGGTTTCCTCGCTCACTGCCCGTTTGGGCGTTTCCTCCCTAGACTTGGGGCCGGACACTTCGGTGGATCGGCCCTTTTTTTATTCTGCCGCCGCTGCGTTTGCTGACCTGTCAAGCCAGTAACCGGCAGTCGCGGACACGGATTCCGAAAGTTTGAGGGCGAGCCTGTCGAGCACGACCTTCAGCTCATCAAATCCCGTGGTTGGCGTCCTCAACCGCTCATCAAAGTAGAGCGCCCTGTTGATCTCAATCTGAACGGCGTGGCGGCCTTCCCGCGGATGGCCATGGCATTCGGTGATGAAGCCGCCGGCATAGGGCTTGTTGCGGCCGACCATGAGGCCACTTCCGGTCAAATGGTCTTCTATCAGCTCGACATAAGATGCATCACACGCACTCCCAAAGCGGTCGCCCACAACGATGTCGAGCGCCGAGCCACGAATGGTCTTGTGGTGCTGAACGGCGGAAGACGGCATGGAATGGCAATCGATGAGCAGCACCAGTCCCGCTGCGCGGCCTGCCTCATCCAGAAGCGCATTGAGGGTGCGGTGATATGGCCGGTAAATTTGTTCCAGGCGCCGCAGGGCCTCGGCCAGATCGATCGGCCCGGGATAGATGTTGACACCGTCACCCACGGTCTTCGGTATGGTGCCGAGCCCGCTGGCCACACGTGGCGAAGAGACATTCATGTGGCCCGGCAACTTTTCACGGAACATGCGGGCGTCAAACTCGTAAGGTTCCCGGTTGAGGTCAATGTAACTGCGCGATACCAAGGCGCGCAGCATGGGGGCGCCGGCGTCAAGGCAGCCCGAGAAGAGCTCGTCAACTAGGATATCTTCCGAGGTGCGAAGCTGGCTGGCCGAGAGTTTGCTCGCCGCAAGCAGATATCTGGGGAGTTCCGTGCCGCTATGAGGCGAATTAAACACCAGCGGTGCCGTCCATTGCGGCGGCGCCAGGATTTCGAAGCCGGCGGTTTCAGTCTCCGTCACGTGCTACGGGTTGCTCCTTAGTTCTGTAGCCGCATTTATGGAACGAGAACCAGCCGGATGTCCATAGTTTTGGACATCCCTCTTCAGATGGCATTTACTGTCGGCGGGTTAGAGCCAATCCCGTCAAAGTGGGCAGCACTTTGGTAATGGGGATTTGCTCTAACTGGTTAACTTGGCGCGATTCCTTGTCGCATGGATGATTCCATCCGTGCGGGAAGCGCGCTGGTGAATGGAATGCCAGGAATACCCAGTTGATTTCACTTCGGCTGCACAGGCATAGTAGGAGGACAGGAACCCCGTGACCCAACCAATGGCCCGCATACTACTTGCCGAAGATGACAATGACCTGCGCCGTTTCCTGGTGAAAGCGCTGGAAAAGGCCGGTCATCAGGTCACGGCCTTTGGTGAAGGGGCGAGTGCCTATGAGGAAATCAAGCAGGCCGCTTTCGACCTCCTGCTTACCGACATTGTGATGCCTGAGATGGATGGCATTGAGCTGGCGCGGCGTGCAGCCGAGCTCGACCCGGCCCTCAAGATTATGTTCATCACAGGCTTTGCCGCCGTGGCGCTCAATCCTGATTCCAAGGCGCCGAAAGAGGCGAAAGTCTTGTCAAAACCGTTTCACCTGCGCGACCTCGTCGACGAGGTGAACCGGCTTATGGCGGCCTGAAACGAACTTTCTTCCGCGCTTGCCTTGATTGAAATGGGCCGATATATGCAGGCCCGTCATCGTCAAGCGTGGGTGGTTAGCTCAGCGGTAGAGCACTACCTTGACATGGTAGGGGTCACAGGTTCGATCCCTGTACCACCCACCATTCAGTCTTCTGTAACAGGAATTTTGAACGAGGGTCAAAGACCCTCGTTCATATGCTCCCGATCCAAATTCCGCGATCGTGGAACTATTTGGTCGTCAGGTTGTAGTAAACCACATCAGCGCTCGGACCGAAGATGAAGCCTTTCACGTTGGCGCGGGTCGCAACCTGTTTGGTCTCCTGGAACATG
>JAIBJH010000187.1 GCA_020029455.1 Hyphomicrobiales bacterium | reverse complement strand
ATGGCAGCCAGCTCAGATCCTTGTAGCCTGCTTTTTGATCGTCTTGAGTCATAACCGGAGCCGGATAGAGTATCGACTGTGGTATAAAGTCAACACCTAATGTGGCAGAAGGGTGACAGAGAGATCTGCATCAAGTTTCATTGAAGCTAAGAAAAGACTTTTACATCGTCAACCAACGCCCCGTATTGCAACGACTTTTCGCTCTCTGAGTTTACTTCTGAGAGTATTGCGGTTAAGTCCCAGAAGCTCCGCGGCCTTGATCTGATTGCCGCGTGTTGCGGCCAGAGTAGCCCTAAGCAGCGGCGGCTCCATTTCAGCGATGATTTTGTCATAGAGGCCCTTGGGGGGTAGTTGGCTGCCAAATGAAGCAAAATATTGCACCAGATGATTTTCCATGAATTCCCCGACGGAGAAATCGCTGACAGCGCCGAGCGAACGTTCAGAGGCAACCGGTAGCGTTGCGATTTCCCGGCTCACTGCCGCTGCCGATATGGCGTCATCAACCTCCATGGCGAGGAGGCGCTTCACAAGGTTCTCAAGTTCGCGGACATTGCCGGGCCAGCGATATTCCGCGAGAGCCGTAAGTGCGGCCGCAGAAAACTCCTTGCGGGGTAAGCCTTCCCGTACAGCCTTGTCGAGGAAGTGGCGCACGAGGTCCGGAATGTCTCCCAATCTTTCGCGCAAGGGGGGCAGTCTCAACGGAACGACATTCAGGCGGAAGAACAGGTCTTCACGGAAGAGGCCTTGTGAAATGTGAAGCCGCAGATCGCGGTGGGTTGCAGCAATAACCCTGACATTTGTCTTGATGGGCGTTGTCCCGCCCACAGTCGTGTACTCGCCCTGCTGCAACACGCGCAAAAGACGTGTCTGCGCCTCGAGCGGCATGTCTCCAATCTCGTCCAGGAAAAGTGTTCCTCCTTCTGCTTGCTCAAATCGCCCCGCCTGCCTTCCGGTTGCGCCCGTGAAAGCTCCCTTCTCGTGGCCGAACAATTCTGACTCGATTAGATCCTTTGGGATCGCCGCCATGTTGATGGCAACGAAGGGACCTTTCCGCCGCTTGCTGTAGTCATGGAGCGCTCTGGCGACCAGTTCCTTGCCTGTCCCGCTTTCGCCTACGATCATCACGGTCAAGTCCGTTTGTGTCAGACGCGCGATGATCCGGTAGATTTCCTGCATGGCAGGTGAGCGGCCAATGATCGGCAGGCTCTCGCCCTGTTTCTCCGTCGCAGGGTTCGTGGTACGGGTCGCCTGCTCAAGGGCCTTGGCGACCGTTGACAAAAGCTGATGTAAATCAAACGGCTTGGGCAAGTAGTCATAGGCGCCAAGTTCGGCGGAGCGTATTGCCGTCATGATGGTGTTTTGCGCGCTCATCACGATGATGGGAAGCGAAGGCCTGAGCTTCTTGACGCGCGGCAGAACCTCGAAGGCATTTTCGTCGGGCAGCACCACATCGGTGATGACAACATCACCTTCTCCCTCGCTGATCCAGCGCCACATGGCAGAAGCAAGGCCCGTAGCCCGCACATCATAGCCGGCCCTGCCAAGCGCCTGTGACAGCACAGTGCGAATGGCACTATCATCATCCGCAACGAGTACGGTTCTTGTTGTCATTTAATCGGTTCCTTTGTGCTTGCTGGCCGTCGCATGGTTTTGCCGGTACATGGGCAGAAGGCACCGGAACGTTGTTCCCTGGTGCCGTGGCTGGCATTCAACGGTTCCGCCATGATCGTGAACGACCTTGGCGACCAATGCCAGTCCAAGTCCCCTGCCCTGTGGCTTAGTGGTAACAAATGGCTCAAATATGTGCGGAAGAAGGTCTTCGGGCACGCCATGCCCTGAATCATGCACGCAGACTTCCAGCGGCAGGGAAACGCGCTCCTGCGATCCGCTGACCTGAAGCCGCATGCCGGGCCGGAATGCCGTGGCAAATGTAATCTCGCGTGGCTCTGGTGCGCGTGCCACGGCATGAAGCGCATTGCGCGCAAGGTTCAGGAACACCTGCTGGAGCTGGTCCGCATTGCCAAGCACAAGCGGAAGCGAAGGATCATAGTTCTCCTTGATGGTGACGCTTTCTCCGGCTTCCGCCGCCACCAGCTTCTTCACCTTGTCTAGCACCACATGAATGTTGATGGGGCTGCGCTCAAGCGGCCGTTCATCGGAGAACACTTCCATCTGGTCAACAAGCTTGCGGATGCGCTCGGTCTCGTCCTGGATCAGGCGCGCGAGCGTGCGCTCGGATTCCGCAACGACTGTTTCGATGAGTTGTGCTGCGCCCTTGATCCCCGCCAGGGGGTTCTTGATTTCATGGGCAAGCATGGCCGCCATGCCGGAAACTGAGCGCGCTGCACCCTGATGCGAAAGCTGTAAGCCGAGCTTATGCGCCATTGAACGGCGCAACAGCAGTATCAGAATATGCTGCCCGTCATCACCAAGCGGTGCTGTCTGGAGATCAACGAGTCTTTCCCCACCGAAGCGCGGCGTGCCCATGCCAACGCCATACTCATTCACCACGCTGCCATCATTACGCACATGCTCCACGGACTGGGCAACGGGACTCGTTGCCGGCATCAGGTCATCGAGCGAAGCCTTGAGCAGCACTTGCGATCCGGACTGAAAGAAGTCTTCCGCCGCGCTGTTCACCATCACCACATTGCTTTCGTGGTCCAGTATCAAAAGCGGATTTGGCAAGGCATCGAGAACGGCCTGGGCGAGCGGAAGCTGTGCCATGTCAGGCGGCCCTCGTGTGTGGTTCGCTGTCGAGAATGCTCGCAAACATCGCACTGAGAACTTGCCGGACTACATTGTTGTCTGGATTGGAAAGGCCGCGCGCGCGCCACTCCGCTGCCCGTGCCAGATCGAGAAGGCCGGCTTGTTTCAGCCTGTCTATCAGCCAGCCAAAATGCTTTCTGAACACCTTGTTTCCAAGTCTCTGGCCGTAGAGCGAAAGCGTTTCCTCATGGTGCCAAAGCGCCAGGTCACGCTGCTCCGCCAGATCTGGCGCGCGCTTGCCGCTGCCAGGTTCCAATTCCTCGGCAACGGCGCCCGCCCACCAGGGCCGGCCATAGCAGGCGCGTCCCAGCATCACCGCATCGGCACCGGACTGTCGCCGCATTTCCTGTGCATCGGCGGCGGTCTCACCATCACCATTGGCCACCAGCGGAATGGTGATTGCTTCCTTCACAGCACGGATGGCGGTCCAATCGGCACGGCCTGAGTAGAATTGGCAGCGCGTCCTGCCATGGACGGTGATCATCTGCACGCCGGCATTTTGCGCACGCTGCGCGATTTCAGCCGCATTCAGGCTTGCGTGATCCCAGCCCAGACGCATCTTCAGCGTCACGGGCCTGGGCGTTGCACCGACCGTGGCTTCAATCAGCGAGAGCGCATGGCAAGGGTCACGCATCAGCGCCGAACCGGACAATCCTCCGGTCACTTGCCGCGCTGGGCAGCCCATGTTGATGTCGATGATGTCGGCGCCGAGGTCTTCGGCCAGCTTTGCGCCCTCAGCCATCCACCGCGCCTGCCGCCCAGCCAATTGAATGACAAACGGCGAAATGCGTTTATGTCCTCGCGCACGGCGAACCATGTCCGGCCGGCTGCACACAAGTTCTTCACTGGCAACCATTTCTGAAACCACCAGACCCGCGCCACAATGGGCCGCGATCCTGCGAAAGGCCTCGTCCGTGACCCCGGACATGGGCGCTAGCACAACGCGATTCTTCAGTTGAACGGGCCCGATCAGTGTGCTCATAAATTAGGCAACAAGTGGCTTTGATTAATTTCTCGCCATTATCCCGCATTGCACCCAAAGGTCAATGCAAAACTCCTTGGGAAACGTTCTATTTTCGACACCGATGGGTTATTGGGGGGCATGTCAGTCGCGGCGGTCATCGTAGCAGGGGGAAGCGGCCAAAGGGCCGGCGGGCTGCTTCCCAAGCAATATCAGAAGGTCGCTGGCAAGCCCATTCTCCGGTGGACTCTTGAGGCTTTCCTCAGTCACCCCCTTATCAGCCGTATCCAAACAGTCATCGGGCAGGGTCACGAAGTCTTTTTCCGGGAGGCCGCGGAAGGGCTTGAGGTGGGCGAGCCAGTCGTGGGCGGCGGCACTCGCCAGGCATCATGTCACGCGGGCCTCGAGGCCTGCGCCACCGAGCCACCGCAAAATGTCCTGATCCATGACGCTGCGCGCCCGTTCCTGTCGCGGGACCTGATCACCACCGTCATTCGCGGCCTCGACCATGCGCCAGCCGTCATTCCCGGCTTGCCGGTCGCAGACACGATGAAGTTTGCACCTGCAGGCGTCATTGAAAGAACCGTGGATCGGCAATCACTCTGGTTTGTGCAAACGCCACAGGGCTTCCACTTTGAGAAGATTCTAGCAGCCCACCGGAAGGCCGCGACCGAAGGCCAGAGACTCTTCACCGACGATGCCGCCGTCGCTGAATACGCCAGGATGCAGGTGCATATCGTTGCTGGCGAGCAGCACAACCGCAAACTCACAACCCAGCACGACATCGAAGAAGCAAACCGCGAGCACACCCAGCGTTACTATGACGCCCTGCCCGACATCCGCACCGGCCATGGCATTGACTTCCATGTCTTCGAGAAGGGTAGTGCTGTCACATTGTGTGGCATCAGCGTGCCGCATACCCACAAGCTGAAGGGCCATTCCGATGCAGACGTGGCGCTGCACGCCCTCACAGATGCGATTCTCGGAAGCATCGGAGAGCGCGACATCGGCCAGCATTTTCCTCCATCCGATCTTCAGTGGAAGAATGCCCCCTCCTCCATCTTCATTGCCAAAGCTCTGGAACTTCTCGGTGCTCGCGGCGGTGTGCTGTCGAACATCGACATAACCATTCTGGCGGAAGTGCCACGAATTGCACCACATATTGACGCAATGAAATCGTCCTTGATGGAGTTGTTGCACATCTCCGGCGACCGCATCGCCATCAAGGCTACGACCACTGAAGGCATGGGCGCCATTGGCCGCAAGGAGGGCATCAGCGCCCAGGCGACAGTCACCGTCAGGCTCCCGGCGTGAACCTCGCGGAACAAGTTGTTGCAGCTTACATCCGGCGGGGCTGGATGATTGCCACGGCCGAAAGCTGCACGGGCGGCCTCGTAGCGGTGGCCATCACCGACATTTCGGGCTCATCCGCCGTATTCGACCGAGGCTTCGTTACCTACTCGAACAGGGCGAAACTCGGCATGCTTGCTGTGCCCGCCCAGCTTGTCGCCACGCATGGAGCCGTAAGCGAAGAAGTGGCGCGCGCAATGGTGATGGGCGCACTCGCGGCCTCCATCGCGGATGTTGCCGTGGCGATCACTGGAGTCGCAGGGCCCACGGGCGGCTCAGCCGAAAAACCCGTTGGGCTGGTTCATTTCGCCTGCGGCATGCGAGGCAAGACCGCTGTCCATACCGTGCAGCGCTACGGCAGCATTGGTCGGGCGGAGATCAGAAAAGAATCCGTCAACCAGGCGCTTCAGATGCTTCTGGATGCTGCTGCGTAAGCCGATTTTGCCTGCGCCTCGAAAGCTGCCATCACCTTGTTAACGGCCATCTCCATCACACCCGCCA
>JAIBJH010000186.1 GCA_020029455.1 Hyphomicrobiales bacterium | reverse complement strand
AACGCCATGCCAGCCTTTCGCGATGTGGAAATTGTGAGAGCTGGCTTGGGCGGTGATTCAGGCCTCATCGGCGCCGCAGAGCTAGTGTTCGCGGCGGCCGGCTTGCGCACCTTCTCATCCAAAGATGAAATCATCCGCGTGAAGTTGGGCGACGGTGACGTTCGAAAGCGTGATTGAACCGTGGCCTTCGATTGTGATGACAGCGCCAGCCGCCGTATCAACCGCGTTGGCGAGGATATCGCCGAAGTCATCAAAGCCCACGCCTTTGAGCCAGATGCGGTCGGTGCGGGTGGCGCCCGCCCAGAAGTCGGTAATGGTGTCGGCACCAAAGCTCGCCTCGAAGACGAAGACGTCAGCCTCCGTGCCACCCGTCATCGTATCATTGCCAAGGCCGCCGAAGAGATAGTCAATGCCGCCCATACCATTGAGCACATCATTACCATCATTGCCGGTGAGGCGGTTGGCATTGCCATCGCCGGTGATCTTGTCATCATAAATGGAACCAACGATGTTCTCCACATTGATGAGAACATCGCGCGAGGCTTCGCCATATTTGTTGATGCCAGTGGTGAGGTTCACCACCACGCGGTCCCAGGAGTCTTCATAAGTGACGGTATCGATGCCCGCACCGCCATCCACATAGTCATAGCCGCCGCCTGTGACGATGTAGTCATCACCGCCCATGCCATAGAGCTTGTCCGCGCCCGACATGCCATTAAGACGGTTAACCCCATCATCGCCAGTGAGCACATCGTCATAGGCCGAGCCTTTGATGTTCTCGATATTGACTAGCGTGTCGCCTTCCGCATCGCCGCCAGAGCCTGTTCCGGTCAGAAGGTTCACAGTGACGCCTTCCAGCGAATAGCGATAGACGGCCGTATCAGTGTCCGCCCCGCCGTCAAGATGATCAGCGCCAGCACCGCCCGTCAGATAGTCCGTGCCGCCGCCGCCGATCAAAGTGTCATTGCCTTGATCCCCATAAAGCGTGTCATTGCCGCCGCGGCCATCGAGCAGGTCATTGCCAAGGCCGCCCCAGAACACGTTTGCGCCAGCCGTGCCCCAGAACTTATCATTGGCCGTGCCGCCAATGATGTTTTCGATGGAATAGAACTTGTCACCCCAATTGTTGGTGCCCGATTGCAGGTCGATCTCCTGCGCATAGTTTTCCAGGGCCTCGCCGCCGATCTTGAAAGTGTCGATCCCTTCGCCGCCGTAATAGGTATCGCCAGTGGTGGCCCACTCGACAAGGAAGGTGTCGTTGCCAGCCCCGCCGTATTCAATGTCATCGCCCGTGCCGCCGGTGATCACGTCATCGCCGTCGCCGCCAGAAAGGGTGTCATTGCCCGCACCACCATCCAGCTTGTCATTGCCGGCATCGCCATTGATCGTGTCATTGCCACCATGGCCGCGAATGGTGTCGTTGCCGTTACCGCCATTCAACACGTCATCGCCTTCGATATTCCCAGGCGCAGCGAGGGTGGCATCAAACGTCAGCTTCTTGTCAAAGGACTCAGATTCAACCTGCATATCCAAATAGTAGAGCTTGTGGGTTGACTGCCTTGGGCTGAGCACAAGGATCTCGGTATTCGGCGGAATGGTGATCGTTACGGAGTAGCTGCCACTTCCGCTCGAAGAGGTTACTAGCGTGACGGTCTTTGCCAGCACATCGGACGTATTGCGGATGGCCCAAACGCTGCCGGTGCCATAACCACCCAACGAAACCAGATCGAGTCCTGTCCAGCTGGGGACCGACCCCAGGAAAGGATGGGAAATATAGCCGCCCGAGGCAAAGACATCGGCGTAAGTCGCCGTGCCATCGCCCTCTATGGTGTCGTTGCCATCACCGCCATTGATGGTGTCTGCCCCGCCGAGGCCCCAGAGAACATCTGCATTGGAACTGCCATTGATGGTGTCGTCAGACAAAGATCCGCGCACTGTGCCGCCATTGGCGGGCGCATTGTAAACAGGCATACAAGACTTCTCCCAGCTCGTTGCACGTCTGTTAAACTGCAACGTGTGCTGGGTGTGTTACGTCTTTGATTAAAGTTTTCCGAAACTGCCAGGGGGCATTAAAGCGTGGTTAACAGCTTCTCTCTCAACTTTAGCCGCCGACGTCAATTGACTGCCTGCAAGCTGCTCCAGAACCTTAAACCCGGTGCACTATTTCTTTCACAAGTGTTACTGGTTGTTCGTGCGATGAGCTAGGCTGCTTTCACCAAGACAGCGTCTTCCCCATCCATCGCCATGTTCACAGCGAGCGATGCCGACTGCGCAATAAGCCGTGTGTAATAGGGCTGTACGAGCCTGGCATCGAGCGCTTCTGCGGGCGCTGCGCCGTGCAGGATATCGGCCATGGCTTGCGGCAGCTTTGCCCGCTCGCCTTGCGCCCTCACTTTCAGGTTCTGGCCCTCGACAGTGACCGTCACCACGCCGCCGCGCGGGATTCCCGCCATAGCAAGCAGCAGCATGTTGAGGAGAAGCTTCACTTCCGCCTTGGGCCGGTTTTCCCGGGGAGCCAGCCAATCAAGCCTGATCTTTTCATTGCCCACGAAGTCGCGCGCCGTTTCCGCTGCCTCACCGAGATCGATATGGGCACCCGCCGAACCCGAGGCCCCAAAGGCGATGCGGCAGAACTTGAGCTTGGCAGTTGCCGTCTTTGCCGAAGAACGCACCATGTCGAGGGCGGTTGCCCGCATCGCCGCATCGGTTTCTGGATCGTCCATGAGCTCAAGCCCGTTGGCGATGGCGCCAACAGGCGAAATGATGTCATGGCAAACCCTGGAACACAAAAGCGCGGCGAGATCGAGATCGGAGAGTTTCAGTTCCATGGGCCCAGATTCCAGTGGTGATTCGTTCCGCACCTATAACAAATCGCGGCGCATCGGACGAGCAAGTGGCAACATTTGCGAGAGGAAAGATGCGCCATAATCAAAGTGCTGCGACAGCCTGCCGGCGGTCAATTGTCGACATTGAACGCCGGTTGGCGCAGTCATTTTTCCGCATTGACGCCGCAGCCCCGGAGAGCCATAGAGCGGCCATTCCAACGGAGCAGAGACTTTGAACATTCCGCACAGCATTCGGGAACTGCTTGGCATTGCGCAAAGCGCTGCCCGTGAGGTGATGGCCGTTTATGCGAGCAATTTCGCCGTCTCCGCCAAGACCGACCTCTCACCCGTGACGGAAGCCGATGCCCGCGCCGAGAGAGTAATCCTCGCAGGCCTGGCTTCCGCCTTTCCCGGTATTCCGGTGCTCGCCGAAGAACAGGCTTCAAACGGCAACTTGCCGGAGCTGGGCGAACGCTTCTTCTTGGTTGATCCTCTGGACGGCACCAAAGAATTCATCTCCCGCAACGGCGAATTCACCATCAATATTGCCCTGTGCGAAAAGGGTGGGGTGACGGAAGGCGTGGTTTATGCCCCGGCCATCGAGAAGATCTATTGGGGAAAGCGCGGCGTCGGCGCGGCGTCGGCCACCTTGCCCGTGGCCCAGCCCTTGAGCCTTGCCACCTGGCAGAAGGCGAGTGTGCGGCAGAAGCCGGTCGATTGCCTGACTGTCGTCGCCAGCCGCTCGCACATGGACAGGGACACTGAAGCCTATCTTGAGGCCATCCCGGCAAAGACCCTTGTTTCGGCAGGTTCCTCGCTCAAATTCTGCCTTGTGGCATCGGGCTTGGCTGACATCTATCCCCGCTTCGGCCGCACCATGGAATGGGACACCGCCGCAGGCCAGGCCGTGCTCGAGGCAGCGGGGGGCCGGGTCGAAACCCAGGACGGCACGCCCCTGACCTATGGCAAGGCGGCCCGCGGCTACGACAACCCCGCCTTTATCGCCCAAGCCTAGCGCGCTGCAGCGCACAAGCACATTGGGGCTTTGTTAACCAAGCCGTAAGCAGCCGATGGTTAAACAAAGAAAGGACGGAATCTTGCCCAAACTTGGCCAGCAGTAAAGGATTTGCTAGGCCCAGTTCGTGGGTACGCATAGGGGAACGCCATGAAGAACCTACTCAAGGCAGCAACAATCGCACTCCTCCTGGGAACCGTGGGCGCGACAGCACCTGCCCTCGCCCAGACCACTGGCAGCGTTTCCAAGGCCTCGCAACGCTCCACCGAAACCTATTCACCCGAGGAAATTATGGCGCAGGGCCACCAGTTCTTCGGCAAAACCAGCCGCGGCCTCGGCCAGGCAGTCGAATATATCTTCCAGAATCAGGGTGAACCCACCGCCTATATCGTTGGCGAAGAAGGCTCCGGGGCCTTTGTGGGGGGCCTGCGCTTTGGCGAGGGCACCATCTACTACAAGGATGGCACGACCGAGCGCATCTACTGGCAGGGCCCCTCCATCGGTTGGGATTTCGGCGGCAACGGTTCACGCGTCATGACGCTAGTCTATGGCTCGCAGTCACCAGATGACATGCATGAGAGATTTGCCGGCGTCGAAGGCTCTGCCTATCTTGTCGGCGGTGTCGGCGTGAATTTCCAGAAGCATCAAGATGTCACGCTTGCACCTATCCGTACCGGCGTCGGCGCGCGGCTCGGCGCCAACATCGGCTACCTCAAATACACGCGCCGTCCGACCTGGAATCCATTCTGAGCGTCATTCCCGCCGCAAAAACTGTCGCGCGAGTCATTTTCCCTTGCAGTCCACGCAGTTGCGCCACGAAGCTCTGATGTCACGTTAAGCATCTCAGCGAGTAAGCCAACACGGCACCCACCTGCACGTTAAATATTTCTGTCAACTTTCTGCCACGAAGGCTCCCGCGGCCTTCCGCAAATCACTTAATTCGTCTAGCGTCGCGCGCGAGTGGGCGGTTGTCTGCAGTACACGAACGAGTTGTTCGTGCTGTCTGATTGAGTGGTGGAGTAATGTCTCAGACCGAGACGGTGATGGTTTTTGCACTGGGTTTCTGCTCAGCACTGCTCGTCATCCTGCTGTTTGGCCGGTCACTGTGGAGCGCCATCGGCCATTGGAGCGGCTGGAAAGGCAAGCGCAGCGTCCCCAACACAATCCTTGACCTTCAGGCCGAGCGCGACACGCTCCGGGCTGAACGCGCCATGTTGACCAAGCGCGTGGAAACCGGCGCCACCGACCTCAAGATGCGCATGGCCGAGCAGATGGCGGAAGTGGCGCGCAACCGCAACCGAGTGCTCGACTTGAACGCCAGCCTCAAGGCAAGCCAGGCTGAGACGGAGAGAATGCGCGCCGCTAACACCGAACTGCAGGCCCAAGTGGCATTGTTGAAAACCCAGATCGAAGACAACGTCCGCGCCATCAACGAGGCCTGGACCAAGGCGACGGACAGTAATCTTGAAACCCAAAGTGAACGCAAGGCCGCCCTCGAACTGCAGAAAAATCTCATGGAAAACCGCCTGAAGATCAAAAACTTCGAGACGGAAATTCAGGCATTGCGCGAAATAGTCGCGATGTTCGTTCCTTCCCATGCCGGCGATGAAAGCCAAGGGCATCACCAATGTCCTCTCGCTCACCGAAAAAATCCGCAGCCTGCAAAAGGCGTGAAGTCTGCAGCAATGTTTGGCTGGCGCTCCCTGCGGGAATCGAACCCGCCTTTGCAACGTGAGAGGCTGCCGTCCTAACCGATAGACGAAGGGAGCTCTCGCACAAGGCTATAGAGGAAGCCCGGCGGCGATTGCAAGCATGGCGCTCGCCCACGAATTTCGACAAGATGCAGGACATGACAATAGAAACTTTGCACCTTGTCGCCGTGGAGGATGGCCGCCTCGATCGCACACTGGCACGCCTTCATGCCGCCATCAGCCGCGCCCGCTTTCAACGGCTGATCGCGACAGGACAAGTGCGCGTTGAAGGCCGCATTGTCGATGACCCGGGCTTCAAAGTGAGGTCCGGCCAGCATATGACGGTTGACGTTCCGGAGGCAGAGTCTGCAGCCCCGGCGGCAGAGCATATCCCACTCGACATCCTTTTTGAGGACCGCCACCTCATCGTTCTCAATAAGCCCGCAGGGCTAGTTGTGCATCCGGCGGCAGGCCATGCCACGGGAACGCTTGTGAACGCCCTCCTCGCCCATTGCGGCGAAGAGCTCTCCGGCATCGGCGGCGTCAAGAGACCCGGCATCGTTCATCGTCTCGACAAGGATACCTCCGGCATTCTGGTGGTCGCCAAGACAGATGAGGCTCACAAGGGACTGTCGCAGCAGTTTGCCGCCCACGGCCGCGATGGCAGGCTGGAACGCGCTTACCTCGCCTTTGTCTGGGATGTTCCTGAAAGAAAGTCCGGCACCATTGTGACGGGCATCGGCCGCTCAACCGCAAACCGCCAGAAGATGGCCGTTTCCCGCCGCGACGATGCCCGTGAGGCCATCACCCACTACAAGGTACTGGAAAGCTTCCGCGACGCCTGCAGCCTCGTTGAATGCCGTCTGGAGACAGGCCGCACCCATCAAATCCGCGTGCACATGGCGCATACCGGCCATCCGCTGCTGGGGGATGCAACTTATGGTGGGGGCTTTAAATCAGCGGCCACACGCTTGTCGCCCGCCGCCCAAGCCGTTCTTAACACATTGAAAAGACAGGCATTACACGCCTACGTTCTGGCCTTCGAACACCCGGTGACGGGCCAGCCCATGCGATTTGAGACCAGCTTGCCGGAAAACCTGTCGCAACTTCACCAGGAACTGCGCCTCTCATCCGGCGTTGGTCACAGTCCGTAGAAACTGTATCATCTTCAGTATCTTTAAACCCCAAAAAGCCCTCCCTATATGTGAGGACTAGGGAAAGGAAATGAAAGACATGGCTAAAGCTGTTTCTCTGCCTGCAATTGCCTCCGGCGGTGAGAGCCTGCAGCGCTACATGCAGGAAATCCGGCAATTTCCGATGCTGGCGCCGGAAGAAGAATATATGCTGGGCAAGCGCTGGCGCGAGCACGGCGACACCGCTGCCGCCCACAAGCTCATCACCAGTCACCTTCGCCTCGTGGCCAAGATCGCCATGGGCTATCGCGGCTATGGGCTTCCCATTGGCGAAGTGATTTCCGAAGGCAACATCGGCCTCATGCAGGCCGTCAAGAAATTTGAGCCAGACCGCGGTTTCAAGCTGGCAACCTATGCCATGTGGTGGATCAAGGCCTCGATCCAGGAATTCATCCTGCGCTCCTGGTCGCTCGTGAAAATGGGCACCACCGCCAACCAGAAAAAGCTGTTCTTCAACCTGCGCAAGATCAAGGGCCAGATTCAGGCCCTTGAGGAAGGTGATCTCAAGCCAGACCAGGTGAAATACATCGCCAAGCGCCTCGGCGTGCATGAAGAGGAAGTCGTATCCATGAATCGCCGCCTCGGCGGTGACACCTCGCTCAATGCGCCGCTCAAGTCTGATGCCGAAAGCGAGTGGCAGGACTTTCTCGTCGATGACTCAGACAGTCAGGAAGACGTGCTTGTGCGCAATGAAGAAAGCCACCTGCGCAACGGCTATCTGAAAGAGGCCTTGGGCAAGCTAACTGAACGCGAGCGCCGTGTGATTGAGGCGCGCAAGCTGCAGGACGACCCCGCAACGCTGGAAGACCTCTCACAGGAATTCGGCGTCTCGCGTGAGCGTATCCGCCAGATTGAAGTGCGCGCTTTTGAGAAGCTGCAAAAAGCGGTTCGCAATGCTGCGAGCCGCTCTCTTTCCTCGCCCCGCAAGGCCATTGAGGCTCCAGCGGTTTAGCGTAGCCCACTACTCGTCATCCCATGCAAACCACCCTTCTCCTCTGGAGAGGGGTGTACTTGTCTCACCGAAACAAATTCGTCTTCGTCTCAGGTCCCACAAAAATCTGCACCGCGTAAACTTCATCGCCGCGTTTCACCGCGCCGATGGCCACGGCCACATAGCTGAGATTCGTGAGGTTCTTCCGGTGGCTTCCACTCTTGATCCATTGCGCCATAAGGCCCTGTGCTTTCCCCGCATTGTCCACATCCTTGCGCCTGTCGCGTGCCGCGTTCTCGGCCATGGCCGGTAGGAACATGGCGCCGTCCATCATGGCCCGCATGCGCGATTCAAAACTATGCCCCGTGCTGGCGCCATGTCCCATGGAATTGGTCTGCATGAGATCCAAGGCCTGCGCCCGCGCCGCCATGATCAGTTCCGGTGAGGCGCGTTTCAAGGGTTTCCTGCCCTTCGAAGCTCTGTAGCTGTTGAGGGACTGCAAGATGGCACGCTCGATATCTTCGGCGACCTTTGCACCTAGTGGCGGCCGCGCCACCATCCGTTCCGCAAAGGCCTTGTAGCCTTCCGCAGCATCCGCAAGACCCGCCGGTGAAAGCGTGAAAATAAACGCCAGGAGCCACACCCTAATGCAACCGGCAAGTGATCTGACTGTGCAAATAGGGGCTTTTTTCAATTCGCTTACCACTTCTTAACCATAGTGACGTGAAACAGGGAGTTTAGGCAACACCTCCGGCGGCATTTACAACTTCCATGGAACAGCAGCAACGCGCCGAGCTTGAAGCGTTGCGCTTGCAGAAAGCGCGGCTGGAGAGAGATGTTGAGCGCCTCCTGACGCTCGACCAGCTGACTGGCCTCTACAACCGCACAGCTTTCATCAACCGCGTCGACGCCGCGCTCAAAGCCCGCAAGGAAGATGCACCACAATCGGCCTTGATCGAGTTTTCCGTTTCCGGCCTGCCGCGCGTCTCAGGTGCTCTTGGCCGCCATGCTGCAGACTATCTCCTCTCTTCGCTCGCCGCGCGCCTCAACCATATCGCCACCGATGACCAGTTCTGTTGCCGCCTCGACTACAAAAGCTTCGCACTGTTCATGCTGGAGATTTCCGATCCTCTGGCGGCTCTGACGCTTGCCAAGAACACCCTCAAGAAATTATCGGAACCGGTCGACTGGGTTGACAGGAAAGTGTCCGTCGAGGTCGCTGCGGGCGTTGCGTTGAGTTCGAAGACGGAGAACGATGCGGAATCTCTTCTGGTCCATGCGGGCCTTGCCTGCCGTTCCGCGGGCGAGCGTGGCGGGCCGGGCTATGCTTTCTTCAATCCGGCGCTTGCCGAAGCAACACGCCGCAGGGCCGATGTTGTCGTCGCCCTTCAGGATGCTCTCGACCACCAGCATCTCGCGCTCCACTACCAGCCTTTCTTCGACTGCAACACGGGCGAGCTTGCGGGCTTCGAGGCTTTGATGCGGCTCAATCATCCGCGCATGGGGACGATCTCACCAGTAGAGTTCATTCCTGCCGCTGAATCGGCAGGTCTCATCGGCAAACTCGGTGGCTGGGCATTGGCAGAAGCCTGTCGCATCGCCGCCAACTGGCCGCAAGATATTGTCGTCTCCGTGAACGTTTCACCCGAGCAGTTCTTGGACGGCAGCCTGATGACTGACGTTCATAACGCCCTCGAACTTTCGACACTCCCCGCTTATCGCCTCGAGATCGAAGTCACTGAAAGCACCATGATGGGCGACATGGAGATGGTTCATCCGCAGGTCCAGGGCCTGCGCGACATGGGTTGTGCCATCGTGCTCGACGATTTCGGCACCGGCTATTCCAGCCTGAGTTATCTCTGGAAATTCCCCTTCACCAAGATGAAGATCGATCGCTCCTTCGTGCAGGCCGCCGAAGACCAGCCCAAGGTGCGTGGCATGATCGGCGCCATCATGGATCTGAGCCGCAATCTCGGTCTCAAGGTCACGGCCGAAGGCATTGAAACGCCCATGCAGGCGGCGATGATGCAGGGCTATCATTGCAACTACATCCAGGGCTACCTCACAGGAAGGCCCGTTCCCGCAACCGATGTTGCCGCCATCATCATGAAGCGCTTTGCCGAAAAGCTGAGGCCGCAGGCGAGCGTCACCACATTGGAACTGCCCGCCCAGCGGCGCCTGGCGGATTAGAAGTGCACAACCGTTTTACTCTCCCTCCCCCGCGCAGCGCGGGGAGGGTGGCGCACATCTTGTGCGCCGGGTGGG